>JBGTDZ010000442.1:0-4116 GCA_041748055.1 Aquaticitalea sp. | reverse complement strand
GCTTTTACGGCTTCATATAAGCGTGCATCTTCTCCTTCGTTTTTGCATGGCCACATCCAATTAGCAGATAAAGACACCGATTTTAATCCTTCATTTAAAGGTGCCCAAACGATGTTAGTTAGGGCTTCAGTGATCGCATTTCTGCTTCCAGCGGTCGGATCAATTAAACCTGAAATAGGCGCGTGCCCGATTGAAGTTGCGATTCCTTCTTTGCCTTTAAAATCCAACGCCATGACGCCAACATTGTTCAATGGCAATTGCAATGGTCCGACACATTGCTGTTTGGCAACTTTTCCACCGACACATCTATCTACTTTATTGGTCAACCAATCTTTGCAAGCCACTGCTTCCAATTGCAACAATTGGTCTAGATAATCATAAAATTTATCGCGGTCGTATGTTACTTCGGAATAATTTCTTTCGACCGTTTTGTCGATCATAATGGTTTTTGGAGAACTCCCGAACATGTCTTCCAATGCTAAATCCATTGGTTTTTTGCCGTCGGTTTTCGATTCAAAAGTAAATCGATGGTTGCCGGTCACATCACCAACGGTGTACATTGGCGATCGTTCCCTATCGGCTATTTTTTGAAGTGTTTCGAGGTGTTTTTCGGCAATAACCAATCCCATTCGTTCTTGGGATTCGTTTCCAATGATTTCTTTATCTGAAAGGGTAGGGTCGCCAACAGGCAGTTTGTCCAAATCAATTATTCCGCCTGTGGCTTCCACAAGTTCGCTCAAACAATTTAAATGACCTCCAGCGCCATGATCGTGAATGGACACAATATAGTTTTCATCACTTTCGACCATGCCTCTTATGGCATTGGCAGCACGTTTTTGCATTTCGGGATTAGAACGCTGTACCGCATTTAGGGTAATGCCTGTAGAAAATTCTCCAGTATTTGCTGAAGAAACTGCAGCACCTCCCATACCGATTCTATAATTGTCTCCGCCAAGAATCACGACTTTATCGCCAGATTTAGGTGTTTCTTTTATTGCTTGGTCTGCTTTGCCATAACCAATACCACCAGCTTGCATAATGACTTTGTCGTAGCCTAATTTTCTATTGAATTCATCATGCTCAAAGGTCAAGACCGAACCACAAATAAGTGGCTGACCAAATTTGTTTCCAAAATCGGAAGCACCATTAGAAGCTTTTATCAAAATTTCCATGGGAGATTGGTACAACCAAGGTCTTGCTGGCATCGCTTTTTCCCAATCCCGGTTCTTATCGGGACTGTTTGCTTCCAATCTGGAATAGGCTGTCATGTAGACTGCGGTACCAGCCAAAGGCAACGACCCTTTTCCACCAGCCAATCTATCTCGTATTTCGCCTCCAGCACCTGTAGCAGCACCATTGAAAGGCTCTACTGTGGTTGGAAAATTATGTGTTTCTGCTTTTACGGAAATGACGGATTCAAATTCTTTTGTTTGGTAAAAATCTGGAATGTCAGCACGTTTAGGAGCAAATTGTTCCACTATTGGGCCTTTGATGAATGCCACATTGTCTTTGTAAGCAGATACAATATCGTTGGGATGTTGTTTGGAGGTTTCTTTAATCAACTTGAAAAGTGAGGTCGGCTTTTCTTCTCCGTCAATCACAAAAGTGCCATTGAAAATTTTATGTCGACAGTGTTCACTGTTCACTTGTGAGAAGCCAAAAACTTCAGAATCGGTTAGTTTTCTTCCGATTTTTTTTGAAACCTTTTCGAGGTATTCAATTTCTTCTTGGTTCAAAGCCAAACCTTCTTGTTCATTATAAGTGGAAATATCCGCAATATCAAGAATGGATTCAGGTTGAATATTGATTTGGAATATCTCCTCATTCAGCAGTTTGTATTTTTCAGAAATCATTGGATCGAAATCAGAAAAAGCTTCTTCAACAGCTTCAAATTCCTCGATTCTCACAATGCCTTCTATGCCCATGTTTTGGGTAATTTCTACGGCATTGGTACTCCAAGGAGAAATCATTGCAGCTCTTGGTCCAACAAAAAAGGCATCAAGAGATGCCGCATTAAGTTTAGGTTGGTTGCCAAATAACCATACTAATTTTGAAATGGTTTCGGTTGAAAATTCTTTTGTTGCTTGAACAGCAAATATCTTACTGTTTTGATTTCCGAAGAAATGAATCATTATGTTGTATTTGTGATGTTTTTAGTCCCGCTGTTTCGGGAGCAAATTTAAATATTTTCCTCTTATAAAATCTTCAATATTTGAAGTTAATTTTGAAAATATCAAAGAATCCCAAACACACAAAAGCGACTCACTAAAAAGAAGTCGCTTTTGTTTAACATTCAGAAAGAAAGATTATTTTTTAATTAACTTCTTGGTTACAGAACCAGAATCTGTACTTAATTTGATTAAATAAACACCACTATATAAAAATCCAACATCAAGTTTGTTGTTTAATGTGTCAACAAATGTAGATAGGATTTTCTTGCCGAGCACATTATAAATTTCAGCTTTAATTTTTTTATTTGAATTAATGTATAATGTATTGCCTTCAATAGGATTTGGATACATATTAATGGCATATTCTTGTTCAAAATCATTCACAGATAATGCACTCTGCCAAACATTTGCCACATATTCGGGATGATCTATGAATGGATTTCTATTATTCTGATTGTTATATATGGCATTGTTTCTATCGATTTCCCTTTGTGAAACAGGGTCTTGGACATGCCATTGGTAAAGGATATTTAAAAATGTTTGGTTAAAAACTTTATTAGATGTACCATCGAACATTTCATAAGACCAACCACTTACTGAAGTTTCATAGCGAGTTGAAAAATAGAAATACATTCTTGCAATGTCACCCTTAAATTCGTTGATGGGTTCAAAAACAGTATTGGTATATCCGGCAGAGTAACCAGAATTGTTGTTATTTCCTCTTTTGGTTCCGTTGGTAGATGTGAAATTAGCGGTTTGAACCCTTCCAAATGGCAAATCTCCTCTTTGTGCATTAATAAATTTATCTGAAGGCACCACAAAATGTGCATCATTCTTCATCGGGTCGTCCGAACTGAAAACAGCTTGTGGAACAATATGTTCTCTATTATATTTTTGCCCTTCGGAGGTTCCGCCAGATCCGTCATCTTGATTAACGCCATAAGTGTACTCATAGGCATCCACACCAGCCGGATTTTCTGAATACATGTCCAATAACGTGCCGTTATTCTCGAAATAAAAATCCTTATCTGAAGTAAAGAATGTGGTATACAATGCATTGTAGCCATTATCTTGGGCAATTCGCTCTGACGAAATGCCATCGTTATTGTCGTCGATAATTTTTCTTAATTGGGTTTTAAGCGTGTAACCATTTGCTGTGGCTGTGTTATAATATCCTGCAGGAATCTGTGCCGAAGCCAACGTGGAGATTGATAATGTGAATAAAATGTAAAGTTTTTTCATACTCGTATCAATTGTTCTTTTTCAATGACGCCATATAAAATCCGTCATAGCCAGATTTGTGTGACAGTACTTTTTTATCAGTTACAAAGGTAAATTCTTTTCCGAATTCTGATAATAAAAATAACTCGACCTGTTTTTGGTTTTCGGAGGGCAAAACGGAACAGGTGGCATAGACCAATTGTCCACCGGGCTTTACCATTCTTGAATATTGTTGAAGAATTTCCTGTTGTGTTTTTTTGATTTCTTCGATGAATTCGGGTTGTAGTTTCCATTTGGCATCTGGATTACGTCTTAAGACACCAAGTCCAGAACAAGGTGCATCTATCAAAACCCTATCGGCTTTGTCATATAACTTCTTGATGACTTTCGTCGTTTCTATGGCTCTTGTTTCAATATTAAATGCACCATTACGTTTGGCTCTGCGTTTCAGTTCATTAAGTTTATTTCCATAAATATCAAGTGCAATTATTTGCCCTTTATTTTCCATTAATGACGCAATGTGAAGTGTTTTTCCACCAGCACCGGCACATGCATCCACGACACGCATTCCTGGTTCTACATTCATAAAATCAGCGACCATTTGGGAGGATGCATCCTGAACTTCAAATGCACCATTTTTGAATTGTTCAGTTTGAAAAACATTGGCTCGCTCCTTTAATATTAAAGCATTTGGATAATCCTTTAAAAATTCGGTTTCTATGTC
>JBGTDZ010000441.1:0-10699 GCA_041748055.1 Aquaticitalea sp. | reverse complement strand
TTGACCTGCAAAATACAAACCATCCACCAATTTAGTCTCAAGGGTATGTTTCAATTGTGTTGGTGGAAAATAATCATATTCAATCGCGTATCCGGGACGAAAGAATTTAACGCTTTCAAATCCCGACACAGAGCGTAATGCTTTAAACTGAACATCCTCCGGAAGGGAGGTAGAAAACCCATTGACATATACCTCAACCGTGTTCCAGCCTTCTGGCTCAACAAACAATTGGTGCCTATCCTTATCTGCAAAACGATTTATTTTATCCTCTATAGAAGGGCAATAGCGAGGTCCTGTACTTTGAATTCTACCATTGAACATTGGAGAACGCTCAAATCCTTCACGAAGCAAATCATGCACTTCTGGACTTGTATAAGTCATGTGGCAATCTTTTTGGTTGGTTAATGGACTTGTTATGTCTGAATAGGAAAATTTTTCAGGAATCGCGTCTCCAGATTCAACTGTCATTCTGGAATAATCAAGTGAACGTCCATCAACTCTTGGCGGTGTTCCGGTTTTCATCCTTCCGGATTCAAATCCCAATTTTACCAGTTCTTCAGTAATTCCTTTGGCGGCTTTTTCACCAGCTCTGCCTCCACCGAAGTTTTTATCCCCTATATGAATCAATCCGTTTAAGAAGGTTCCGTTGGTCAGGACGACCGATTTGGCTTTAATTTCAATCCCTAGCGATGTTTTGACGCCTACTATTTTATGGTTTTCGATGAGCACTCCCGAAACCATTTCCTGATAAAAATCAAGGTTTGGGGTTGCTTCTAACATCAATCTCCAATCCTCAGCAAATCGCATTCTATCACTTTGCACTCTCGGGCTCCACATGGCTGGCCCTTTAGATTTATTCAACATCTTAAATTGAATCGCAGAAGTGTCGCTGACGATTCCGCTGTAACCGCCGAGGGCATCAATCTCACGCACAATCTGTCCTTTTGCAATTCCTCCCATGGCAGGGTTACAGGACATTTGCGCAATGTTCTGTAGATTCATTGTGATAAGTAGGGTCTTGCTTCCTAAATTGGCGGCGGAGGCGGCGGCCTCGCTACCGGCATGACCCGCTCCAACCACTATAACATCATATACTTCGTTAAACATCTTTATGATTGTTCCACGTGGAACTTGTTTTGATTATTGGCTTAATACCTGAATTTCGGGATGCAAATATACATCGATTTCCTGAATTTCAGTCTATTTGCTTCATGTAGTAATTTTCTTTCGAGCGCATGATCTTCGCATCGGCTTCATCTTTATCCTTGTAACCACAATAGTGAAGAATTCCGTGTACCATCACTCGCGCTAATTCAGTATTGAAATCAACTTCATAATCATTGGCATTATCTTTAACTCTTTCAATGGAGATATAAACATCACCGTTGATCTCCTTACCCATTGAATAATCAAAGCTGATGATATCGGTCAGAGTCTCATGTTTCAAAAATTCAACATTCAATTTTAAAAGGTATTCGTCATCGCAGAAAATATAGTTGATTCCGCCTTCATTAAAACCTTCATTCTGAATGACAAAAGTAATCCATCGTGCCATTTGTTCTTCGTTTTGAAGTTCAAAATCGGTCTCGTAATTAAAGCTGGTCATTGGATTTTTTGAAATATTCCTGGACTTTCATTTTGTAAACTTGAAGTAAAGGCAAAGCTTGTCTATTCAATATTTCGGTAGTGTTGAAATATTCTTTGGCTGTTGGGATTTGATCGTTGCTGTCATTATTATATTGCTTGGTATTACTTTCTGCCTTTCGCGTATTGTCCTCATCTTGTAAAAAACTAGCATTCTCGAGCTTCAACAAACGATGTTGCAAATCCATCATTTTCTGAAGTGTTTGGTTGGTAAAACCCTTATTAAGCAAATCCATCTCAATATCCTCCATTTTTTGTAACAACATCTTACCCTCTCCTTTTGTTCCTGCTTCCCCCAACTTATTTTCCAAGGCTTGCCGCAATTGCTGTTGCTGCTGATAAATTTGATATAATTCACCATTCAATTCCTCGCTTGAGCCCTCGCCATCACCATCTTGTTTGCCATCCGTTCCATCTTTTCCATTCTTCCCGGGTTTCCCTTCAGTGCCTTTATCCTTTCCATTTTCTCCTTCACCTCCTTCATTGCCTTCTCCGCTTTTGCCTTCCTTTCCTTTACCATCCTTTGGTTTACCGCTTTCACCCTTTTTCATTCCTTCCTCCATTTGTTTATTGAGTTCTTCTTGACTCATGATAATATCGGGAAGTTGCATTCCACCACCTTGGCCTTTGCCCATACCCACGCCCTGGCCCTGACCCTGACCTTGTCCTTGGTTCATTTGGGCTTCCATATTGTCAAGAACATCACTTAAAAAACTTGCCAAATCATTGGTGGCCGTTATGGTGTATTGCTGTGTGGAAACTCCTTGGTATAGTTGGTTTTCTGACAATTGCCCCAAAGATTTGTCAATATTGAAAAACACGTCTGTAATCTTTGTATTCACAGTTTCCGAAATCATTGGCTGACGTAAGGACAATGCAAACAAACTGTCATCAATATGTTCAAAATGCTCGCGTAGGCTGCTTTGCTTACGAAGGAACTTTCCATATTCATTGTTGTTAATCTGGATACTTCGGAATTGATTCATTAAACTCTCCTGGTCAAATGAAAACAGAACCAAATTATCCAGAATCTGTCGCAACGTGGCGGCATCTTCAGACATTTGATCACCTCCACCAGACATCATGGATTGTTTCATCTCTCCACTCATCTGCTTCATTTTCTTACCAGCATCTTTTTGCTTTTTTTGTGCCTTTTGTTGATTTTGTTGCGCCTTTTTCTGGTCGTTTTGCTGTTCGTTCTGTTCTTGTTGTTCTAATTCTTCGGTGGCTTCTTGCTGGTCGGTTTCTATTTCTTTTTCGGTTTCCTTGTCTTGTGGAACATCCAAAGGCTTTTTTAATTCTTTGTTCTCTTTTTGAAGATCTTCCATCTGCTTCTGAAATTCTTCAAATTTTTTGTTTAATTCTTCTTGGGCTTCCTTACTGTTTTCGTCTATTTTTTCTGACTGCTTTTCCTGTTCCTCGCCCAATTTGTTCAGTTCTTCCAATAACTTTTCTGCTTTTTTCGCGACATAATAGCGCTTTGTAAGCTCCAATAATTGTTCAAGGCTCTTTTGTTTGTTTTTGTTTTGTTTGGCGAGTTGTTCCAGTTTTTCGCTTAGTTCTTCCTTTTCTATTTTATCTTTAAGTTTTTCGAGTTCCTCCAATAGTTTTTCATCCTTTTTAAGTTGCTCTTCATTGTCCTTTAAACGTTCCTTTAAATCTTCCTTGAATTGATCCTTTTGTTCGTTCTCCAACTGAAAGTTTTCAAGGTTTTCCTTCAGCTTTTTATTGAAATTCTGCATCATTTCTTCCTGCTGCTTTTGGCGTTGCAGAAAGTTTTCGAATTTCTTCTTATCGTTGAAATTGAGTTCGTTCTTTTCCTTTTGGGTTTTTGACAATTCCTTTATTTGTTGTTCCTGCTCTTTCAGTTTCTCAAACGATTTGCCCATATCTTTGATGGTTTCATTCTGCTCTTTTAGCTGCTTTTGTTCTTCTTCCTCCTGCGTAAGTTTTCTATATGTGAACAGACTGCTTTTGGTGCTTTTATAACTATGGATTGCATCATTGTCAAAGACCTGAAAATACAATTCGTAATTAACACCTTCCTCCAATTGGAGGTTATTTGGAAATGCAGTTACAAATTCATCAAAATTTCCTGAGGCAATTGGCATTTTTTGAATGTTTTTGCGTTCTTCTTTGTTTGAAGGATAATATACCAGTTGCAACTTGCTCAAGCCATAATCGTCACTGATTTGTCCATAGAAATAAAGTGTTTGGTTATCCAAGGAATCTTTCTCCACTTTAAGGTTTATTTCAGGAAAATCATCTCGAATCACATTGATGGAAAAAGCAAGGTTCTCATAATTCTTTAACTTTTCATTGCTGGTTGATATCGTATAGTCCAAATTTTGATAAATGCGCTTAGAGGCCTCAAACTCTCCTTGAGATATGTTTTCAAAATTAAGTGTGTCCTTCCCGTAAAGGGCTACACTATTTGTGGAACGCGTACTAACCTTCCATGTAACGCTAGTGCCTTCTGGGATGGTTGCACTTCCAGTGCTTTTAAGGATTTCATCTGGTTTGTTGGTGTAGGACGGATAATCCAAAACCATTTCAAAATTGACCAATGTAGGTACTTTTACAACATCCAAAATATATGCTTTTGAAGTAACAGAATTGGCTGAAAGATTGAAATCTATGGCGTCTTTTGGTTGGGAAAATAGATACTCAAATTGCCCGGGAGCAGTTTGCTGCAAGAAATAAGTTTCGCCGTTATAATGTATTTGCGCATTCTCCGGAATGACCGTGCCCGTAGTTTTGACCAATAATTTATAATCTTTGTTCTCAATGGCTTGCAACCTTTCGTTTACAACAAAAAACTGAAAAGGCGCTGGTGGTTCATATGCTGTCTTATAATTGACCACACGCTCATAACTATCACTGAACAAATTGAAATGACCCGTTATATAGATTAGCAATAAGACCAAAACAGGAATGGCTGCATATTTCAGATACTTAACATTTTTGTGGAAATTGACAGCCAGTTTGAAAGGAATCGGTTGAAGTTCTGCAGATTTTTGTTCAATGCTTGCCAACAAAAGTTCGGAATTATCTGTTTCGATGTTTCGGGATTTTAATTGAAGAACGTTCAACAATTTATCATTGACTTCCGGAAAGTGTTGCCCAATGATTTTTGAAGCATCTTCGAAATTAATTCCCTTTTGCAGCTTGAACAATCTTGCCAATGGAATCGCGATGAACTTCACAAACAATAACAATTCTACAAAAACGAAAACCCAAAACAAAATAGTCCTAGCTGTTGGATTTAACCATAAAACATACTCTATAAATAAAGTAAATAATAAATAGAGCAAGCCAATGGCGAAAAATAAAATTGCGCCCTTAAGCAATTCATTGGTATAATAACGCCTGATGAATTGTTCTAGTTTTTCTTGTATGGTGGTAAAATTGTTTAACATCAACCTATTTAACTTACTAAACTACAATTTTATTTCAATCTAAAATTGACTAATTTTGATAAGGTTGTGTTAATTTCAAATTATTAAGTTTTCTTTGAGTCAAAATATGAGAGATTTAAAATATTTAACCGCGTTTTCAGTCCCGGTAACCGCTTTTATTGGGCTCTATTTTCAAGGTGTTTTTTCCTTTTTGACACCTGTTTATGGCTTTGTTTTGATTCCTGTGCTCGAATTGATTTGTCCTTTGGATACCAGTAATGTTTCACAAGAAGAATCAGCAAGTCGCTTAAAAAATAGAATCTTTGATTGGTTGCTTTATCTCAATTTACCAATTGTAGTTCTTTTGGTCGTTTTGTCATTAATAATCGTGACAACAACAACTCTTGAAACCTACGAGTTCATTGGATTGGTTTTCTCTGTCGGTATGGTATTAGGTGTCAATGGCATCAACGTTGCACACGAATTGGGTCATAGACAATCCACCAAGGAACGTTATATTGGAAAGGCGCTCCTACTTCCCGCACTGTATATGCATTTTTACATCGAACATAATTTTGGGCACCATTTGCATGCCGCCACTAAGGAAGATCCTGCAACCGCACGATATAACCAGTCGGTGTATTCTTTCTGGTTAACTTCTGTTTTTGGACAATATATAAGTTCTTGGAAGATTCAAAAGCGAATTTTAAAGACTACGGAATTGGGTTTTTTCTCTGTAAAAAACGACATGCTTTGGTTTACGATTTTTCAAGTCGCTTATTTAGCCACCTCTTTTGTGGTTTTTGGAGTTACTGGTTTCTTGTTTGCGCTTTTTGCCGGTATCATCGGTTTTATCTTGCTGGAAACGGTGAATTACATAGAGCATTATGGTTTACTGCGCAAAAAATTGCCTTCTGGACGATATGAACGGGTACTTGAACATCATTCATGGAACTCCAATCATGTGATTGGCAGAATTGTTTTGTATGAATTGACAAGACATAGTGACCATCATTATAAAACTTCAAAAAAATATCAAGTTTTGAATTGCGATGCCGAAAGTCCGCATATGCCATATGGCTACCCAACATCGATGGTGCTGGCGATGGTGCCTCCATTATGGTTTACAATTATGAACAAACGCGTTCCTAAAGAAATGATTTCTGCTTAACTATTTCAATCCATATTATCGTTTTATCTTTGTGTCTCCAAACAAAAAAACAAATGAACAAAAATGTTCGTGTGCGTTTTGCGCCCAGTCCGACCGGACCTTTACATATTGGTGGAGTTCGTACAGCACTATTCAACTATTTATTTGCTAAAAAACACAAAGGCACCTTCATTCTCCGAATTGAGGACACAGACCAAACCCGCTATATAGAAGGCGCAGAAGATTATATTATCAAATCTTTAGATTGGTGTGGAATTCCGTTTGATGAAGGCCCGGGGAAGAACGAAAAATTCGGCCCATATAGACAAAGCGAACGTAAATCTCTGTACAAACAATATGCAGACCGTTTGGTTGCCTCTGAGAGTGCCTACTATGCCTTTGACACTGCCGAAATTTTAGACATCCATCGAAAAAACCACGAAGCCAAAGGAAAGACGTTTATCTACAATTGGCACAATCGTTCGAAGTTGAGCAATTCCCTATCGTTATCCGCAAATGAAACCAAAGCGAAGCTAGAGGCTGGTGAGGAGTACGTGATCCGCTTTAAATCGCCGCAGGATGAAACTTTACACCTTAAAGATATAATTAGAGGTGATATTTCTATTGACACCAATATTTTGGATGACAAGGTTTTATTTAAAAGTGATGGCATGCCAACTTATCATTTGGCGAATATTGTGGATGACCACTTGATGAAAATCACACATGTGATACGTGGGGAGGAATGGTTGCCGTCATTGGCTCTGCATTATCAATTATATGACGCATTTGGCTGGGAGAAACCACAATTTGCACATTTACCATTAATCCTAAAACCCACAGGAACAGGAAAATTAAGCAAACGTGATGGTGATAAATTAGGATTTCCTGTATTTCCATTGCAATGGAATTCCCCTGAAGGAGGCGGAAAATCGATTGGTTATAAGGAAGAAGGTTATTTCCCTGAAGCAGTGGTTAATTTTTTAGCCTTCTTGGGTTGGAATCCGGGAACCGAACAGGAAATCTTCTCTTTGGATGCGCTCATTGAAGCTTTCGAATTGGAAAAAGTCCATAAATCTGGAGCTCGATTCGATCCTGATAAAATCAAATGGTTCAATCATCAATATATGCAATTTCAGAATGATGATGAGTTGGCGGAAAAGTTCAAAAGCCTGCAGCCTCAATTGAAAAATATTGACGTCAATTATATTGCCTTAGTTGTGGGAATGATAAAAGAACGCGCGACGTTTGTGAGTGACTTTTGGGATTTGAGTTCCTTCTTTTTTGAAGTTCCTAAAAGTTATGAAGAAAAATCATTCGCCAAAATAATGAATAATGATTCTCGTGAACTGATGAGCGAATTGGCACAAACCATCAGTCACATTTCAGATTTTACCGCAGAAAACATTCAAACAGACATAAAAGCGTGGATTGGCACAAAAGAAATTGGTGTTGGTAAAGTAATGCAGCCTTTGCGTTTAGCATTGGTTGGAGCAATGCAAGGACCGGAAGTGTTTGAGATTATTTTTATGATTGGAAAGGCCGAAACAGTACAAAGGATTGTGAAGTTAATCGAGACAGTCTAAACTTTCAATGATTATTGACTGAACTAAAAATAAATAAACGCCATAAACGCCAACATTGATTGATTTCCTTTAAACTTGTCATTGGAAGGCGTTGTGTTCAGGTTTTGATTGTTCAATGTTTTCAACATATTTGTTAGACCATAGATATATTGCACCCGAAATTTGAAGTGACTAAATCCTGTCGTCGCTCCAACTGAAGCGTTTATATTGAATTTCGTAATATCACTGATGTCCTTTGCCAATAGGTTCGAATACCCATCTAGAATATAATTTTCTTTGCTATCATCCTTCACTTCCAACTCAGAATTATATTGCAACATTGGACCGGCATCTAGCATTAGGTAGTCTTTTGCCAATTTCAAATGAAACAAAAATTGTGCTTGGACTGCCAATAATTTATATTCAACGGGCTCAGAATTCGTGCCAGGCAGGGAGCTCCCCATGATTTCCAAGTTGCTTTCAGAAACCTGCATTCCGTAGCTCACAGTATACCATCTGTGTGGTAAATCAAGGGTGGCGGCCATGGCGCCGACCCATCCGTTTCCTGCTTTGGTTGCAAAATTATCGGTTTTTATATCAAACTGTGTAAGACCGCCACCTATCCCAATTCCATTTGAGATATACACCATACCTCGGCGCTGTGAAAATGTCGTTGTAACAAAACCGATGCTGATAGCTACTAATAAAATTAATGGTCTGATTTGCATGAATATTTAGTCAAGTTTCGACAAATATAACCTAAATTAGACTTTAATATTTTGAACTATTAAAAAACCCATGACGTATCTTTTTTTAATTCCGGTTATTGTATTTATTTTAATCATTCTATTCTCCTCTTTTTTTACTGTTAAACAGCAATCTGCTGCCATCATTGAACGATTTGGGAAATTTTTGAGTATCCGTCATTCTGGCCTTCAGATGAAAATTCCGTTGATTGATCGTGTCGCGGGCCGCATGAGCTTAAAAATCCAGCAGTTGGATGTCATTGTGGAAACCAAAACTAAAGATGATGTATTTGTTCGTTTAAAAATCTCTGTTCAGTTCAAAGTGATACAAGAAAAAGTTTATGATGCTTTTTATAAATTGGATTATGCACATGACCAGATTACAAGTTACGTATTTGACGTAGTCCGTGCGGAAGTTCCAAAAATGAAATTGGACGATGTATTTGTCAAAAAAGATGATATTGCCATCGCGGTAAAAGAGGAACTCAACGATGCAATGTCGGACTACGGGTATGACATCATAAAAACATTGGTGACTGACATCGATCCGGATGCTCAGGTAAAAGCAGCCATGAACAGAATCAACGCTTCAGAAAGGGAAAAAATTGCAGCTCAGTTCGAGGGTGATGCGGCTCGTATCTTAATTGTTGAACGCGCCAAGGCAGAAGCAGAAAGCAAGCGTTTGCAAGGACAGGGTATTGCAGATCAAAGGCGCGAAATAGCCCGTGGGCTTGAGGAATCAGTTGAAGTGTTGAACAAAGTGGGCATCAACTCACAGGAAGCCTCCGCTCTGATTGTGGTGACACAGCATTATGATACCCTGCAATCTATTGGTGAGCACGTAAATAGCAACTTGATATTACTACCAAATTCGCCACAAGCCGGAAGCGATATGCTTAATAATATGGTCGCGAGTTTCACCGCTAGTAATCAAATTGGAGAGGCCATGAAAACCGCAAAAAACAAGAAGCGGATTGACGGTCATAAAAATTCTCAAGAATAAAGGATTCGAGTATAAAATAAAGTGAATCAAATTGAAATTACTCAAATTAAACCCTCAGAAACAATTTTTGGGGGATTTTATTTTAAATGCCCGTCTTTATATTTCTTGACAATTGACTTCAAGCTTTCCAGATAATTCCTTAGTGTTTCTTCATCCATTCTGCCGACCTCGTTATCTTCATTTGATAAGGTTTCGGGTATTTCTTCCAAATACTTTTGAAGTTCAGGATAGTTTTCCTCAATTTCCCGTGATATTTGAGAGATTTCGGTCAATATTTTGTGCGGTATTTCCATATTATTTGCTTTGAAAAAAAAAGTTACTGAATTATATGCGCTTCACAAAACAATTAACTCATTTTTAAATTGCTCAGCGGTGTTTAAATGGGTGCCGTTCTTCCCATTGTTGTACGGGGTTCATAAAGCTAAATATGGGGCGGAGTAGTGCATTTACAAATCCGTTTGTGTGCTTGATATAGACCGACATGTCTTTTGATTTTGCTCCAACAGAACTTTTAATTGCCATGGCGGTGCGAGCATAAACAATTGTTTCGAAACGGTTACTGATACCAAAATCTGTCATATCATAAAGCATGTTCAAATAGAGCTGATTGTCGTACTGATGTGATTGGTCATAACCCAAAAAATACGTTTCTAATGTTTCTCCATTTAAAATCAAAGTATAAAAGCCAATCAATTCGTCATTAAAATAATACCCAAAGAGCCTGAATTTATCCCGGAGCCGAAACTTCAAACTGTAAAAATGGTTTTCCGGTAAAATGAACGTATTAAATGTGGCGTTATTCGAAACGTTCTTATACAGTTGAAACAATCTGGAAGATTGATTTTGAATGTTTTCCAGTGTTAATTCCCTCTGCTGTAGATTGCCCATTTTTGTTTTTGCTCGTTTATAACGTGTTTTGTACTTGGTATTCAAATCGTTGATGTAGTCGGACATTGTAAACCAACTTGGCCTGATTCTCAGCAACATATTGGGCTGAACGTTCAAATGATAAAATTTTTGAATCCTGAACAATTCCGTTTGCAAATGAATGCTATCATCTTCAAAATAATCCTTGAATAATATCGCTCTGATGGATTTATTTTTATTTTCTTTAATGAAGCTTATCAATCCATCAATCGCTTCAAAAAGCATGGCAATGTATTCACTTTGCGAAATTCTTTCTTTGTTGTAAA
>JBGTDZ010000440.1:0-2654 GCA_041748055.1 Aquaticitalea sp. | reverse complement strand
ATTGTTGACTAATTGATCACGGTACCAACTCATGCTTTCACCTCGCCAAGCAAATATTGCATTTTCATAGACTGACAACGCAGTATTTGGGATTACCAAATCTTCATCGATACCAATTACATCACCATATCCTTCACATTTGGGACAAGCGCCATAAGGGTTGTTGAAACTGAACAAATGGACGTTGGGCTCCATAAATACTATCCCATCCAACTCAAAACGGTTGTTGAAGGTAGTTTGTTTTTTATCCAAAAGAGTTTCAATGATCGTTGTGCCTTTACCTTCAAAAAACGCGGTTTCAATGGCATCTGCCAATCTATTGTAAAAATCATCTTCATGTTTGACAATTATTCTGTCGACTACCAAAAACAGGTTTTTATCAAGATTGTTCTCAAGGGCATCTTCAATCCTTAAAACTTCATTTTTATGTTGAACCCTTGCATAACCTTGCTGTTGCAGTACCTTTAATTTGTCCTCCATTGTCCGGCTTTCTTCCAAAGTGATTGGAGCAAGGAGAAGCAGTTTTTCTCCATCAGAAAAGGATTTTACCAGATTTAGAATGTCGGAAGTGGTATGTTTTTTTACCAAATTTCCAGAAATTGGTGAATAGGTTTTACCAATTCTTGCAAACAACAACTTCAAATAGTCATAAATCTCTGTAGATGTGCCAACGGTGGAACGCGGATTGGTTGAATTCACTTTCTGTTCAATGGCGATTGCCGGTGCAATACCTTTGATATAATCCACTTTGGGTTTATTGAGACGACCCAGAAATTGACGCGCATAACTGGACAAACTTTCCACATAGCGGCGCTGACCTTCAGCATATAATGTATCGAAAGCCAAACTCGATTTTCCAGAACCGGATAATCCCGTTATCACCACCAATTTATTTCTTGGAATGACCACGTCCATATTTTTCAGGTTATGGAGGTTGGCACCTTTTATGATGATATTTTGCTTTGGATTGACTTCGGAAAGCTTGATTTTCATAGGGTTTGACCGTTTCGATTTGCAAAGATACATGATCTGATTCAGCCATTAAAAAAAGTTATTGTGCAATAAAATGTTAAAGTTTCCTCCGAAATTTTGCATTATAGGAATGATTGTTGTTATATTTGAAACTTAATCATTTAAACTACAGTTGCCTATATCATAAGATTACTTTTAAATAAACCCCAAGCATGGCGCTATCCATGTGCCTAAAAGTAATGATTATGAGACACGAACTTATCACAGATGCTGCCTTGGTCAGCAATTATCTCAAAGGGGATGAAAGCGGTCTCTCCGTTTTGATCACCAGGCACAAACAAAAAATCTATAGTTTTATTTATTCCAAAGTATATGATAGGGATATCACTGAAGATATTTTTCAGGATACTTTCATTAAAGTTATCAAGACGCTTAAACTTGGTAAATACAATGAGGAAGGCAAATTTTTACCTTGGGTGATGCGAATTGCCCACAACCTTGTGATTGATCATTTTAGAAGAAACAGCAGAATGCCCAAGTTTGACAACTCTGGGGAATTCAGTATTTTCTCTGTTTTGAGCGATTCATCATTGGATGCTGAAAAAACCATTATCAAAGAACAGATAGAATGTGATGTAAGACGCCTAATTGAAGAACTTCCCGATGACCAAAAAGACGTTCTTGTAATGCGTATGTATCAAGACATGAGTTTTAAGGAAATTTCCGATAAAACTGGAGTGAGCATTAACACCGCTTTGGGTAGAATGCGATATGCGCTAATCAATTTAAGGAAGGTTATAGACCAAAAAAATATAATTTTAACAAATTGACATACTAAAAGAATGTTTTGTTGCGTTTATAAGGATATTATTAACTAAAAAACCTAAAATGGCAAAACTTTACTCCGAAAAAACTCCCCAGATTAACAGCGATTTGAACCCAAAAGAAGAGACAGTGGATTTTCTTTTGAATTATTCTAAGGCTTTAAGTGTTATACATTGTAATAATTTGAAGTTTGAAGCACTTCAGAACTAAACTTTGAAAAGTCCCGATAATTAGCTCATCGGGACTTTTTTTTGTTTATCCCTAATTCTATCCTGAGGAAAGGGATCGGGTGTGGAGCCCTAATTTAAGAAGTTTTTTAGTCTCTTCCTTTTGATAAGGATTGAGGATGGGAATTTAACACAGAAGTCCTTCCAATCGTTCTTGTAATAATATCCTTTTCCAAATCCCAACCTCTGGCAGGTGAATATTGACGTCCGTACCAAATAATCTGTAGGTGCAAATCATTCCACACTTCTTCTGGAAACAAGCGTTTGGCATCTTTTTCTGTTTGCACTACGTTCTTACCATTGGTAAAACCCCATCGGTACATCAATCTATGAATGTGGGTATCAACGGGAAAGGCTGGAATTCCAAATGCTTGTGACAAAACTACTGCTGCGGTTTTATGTCCCACCGCTGGCAAGGCTTCCAACTCTTGATAAGTTTTTGGGACTTGTCCGTTGTGTTGATCAATCAAAATGTGTGAGAGTCCGTGTATGCCTTTGCTCTTCATGGGCGATAATCCTACAGGCTTTATAATTTCCCTGATTTCCTCTACCGATAATTTTATCATGTCATACGGATTGTCGGCCTTGGCAAACAATAAAGGGGTAATTAAATTGACCCAGATCGGAAGA
>JBGTDZ010000439.1:0-12972 GCA_041748055.1 Aquaticitalea sp. | reverse complement strand
TGGTTGTTGGTTGTTGGTTGTTGGTTGTTGGTTGTTGGTTGTTGGTTGTTGGTTGTTGGTTGTTGGTTGTTGGTTGTTGGTTGTTGGTTGTTGGTTGTTGGTTGTTGGTTTTTAGCTGTTAGCTGGTAAATATAAAAAAAGCTTTCAAGTATGTCGTTAAGGTTGATAGTAATTTATTAAACTTAGCATGTTGTTTTCCCAATTAATCAAAAATCATATCTCATCGCAACTTCGGATAATCAGTGGGGTTCACTTCATGCATTACTGTATAAATGGCTTCAAAGATATCCTCAGTGGAAGGTTTGGAGAAATAATCACCATCGGTGCCATACGCTGGTCTGTGGGGTTTTGCCGTCAATGTTTTTGGTGGACTGTCCAAATATTGATAGGCACTTTGGGTATTGATGATTTCGTTGAGGATATAGGCAGAAGCACCTCCAGAGACATCTTCGTCAATGATCATCAAACGATTGGTTTTTGAGACACTTTTTACGATGTCGTGATTCAAGTCGAAAGGCAATAAGGATTGGATATCGATAATCTCTGCATTGATGCCTACTTCCTGTAATTCTTTGGCAGCCTGTTGCACCAAACGAAGTGTGGAACCGTAGCTTACCAAAGTGATGTCAGATCCCTCTTTGAGAGTTTCAACAACTCCAATCGGTGTTTTGAACACTCCAAGGTTGGTCGGCCTTTTTTCCTTTAAACGGTAACCATTCAGGCATTCCACAACAATTGCAGGCTCGTCACTCTCCAAAAGCGCGTTATAAAATCCCGCGGCTTTGGTCATGTTACGGGGCACTAACACATGGATGCCGCGTACCAAATTGATGACACCTCCCATTTGGGAACCTGAATGCCATATGCCTTCCAGCCGGTGCCCACGGGTTCTTACAATCAACGGGGCTTTTTGCCTTCCTTTGGTTCTATATTGTAAGGTGGCGAGGTCATCGCTCATTAATTGAAGCGCATAAAGGATATAATCCAAGTACTGTATTTCGGCAATTGGGCGCAATCCACGCATTGCCATCCCGATGCCCTGACCTATAATTGTAGCTTCACGGATACCTGCATCGGAGACACGAAGTTCACCATATTTCTCCTGCAGCCCTTCCAGACCTTGATTGACATCTCCAATATAACCTGTATCTTCACCAAAGACGAGCACCTCTGGATATTTGCTGAAAATGGCATCAAAATTATCTCGGATAACAACGCGTCCATCCACTTCTTCAGCCGACTCGTCAAATGTCGGTTTTACCTCTTTCACATTAATTACAGAATATTTGGAGGCACTGTGCAAATGCGAGCTGTATTTTGGTTGGACTTTTTCAATATTGGAATCAATCCAATGGATAAGTGCTTCTTTCTCAGGCGTATTTTCGGATAGCACATAGCGCAATGCCTTTCTGGCTGCTGACAGTATATGCTTGCGAATAGGTTCTTCTGTGTCATTCAATTCGCTATACAAACGGTTGATAAATACTTTGTTTGGCGACGATTCCGCAAGGGCACCAATCAGTGAAATTGCATCCTTTTTTTCTTCCTGGATGGGCTTTAGATATGCGTCCCAAGCGGCTTTTTTGCCTTCCCTTACATCTTTTTTAATTGTTTTATCAAGTTGTTCCAACTGTTCTTCTGTAGCAATGTTATTGCCAAGCATCCATTCCCGCATTTTAACCAGGCAGTCGAACTCGGTTTCCCATGCCAAACGTTTTTCACTTTTATAGCGTTCATGTGAGCCTGAGGTGGAATGACCTTGAGGTTGGGTCAATTCCACAACATGAATCATTACCGGTACGTGTTCATTTCTGGCAATATGCGATGCTTTTTGATAGGCTTCCATCAATTCAGGATAATCCCAACCTTTTACTTTAATGATTTCGAAACCTTTTTGTTCGTCATTTCGTTGGAAACCTTTAAGGATTTCCGAAATGTTTTCTTTGGTAGTTTGGTGTTTTGCATGTACGGAAATCCCATATTCATCATCCCAAATGCTAATAACCATGGGTACTTGCAGCACCCCAGCAGCATTGATGGTTTCAAAGAACAAACCTTCACTGGTACTGGCGTTACCGATGGTGCCCCAGGCGACTTCATTCCCCTTGTCGGAGAAGTTGGTAGTTTCTATGCCCTTGACATTTCTATATATTTTTGAGGCTTGGGCCAAACCAAGCAAACGAGGCATTTGTGCGGCTGTAGGTGAGATATCGGCACTTGAATTTTTTTGTTGTGTCAGGTTTTTCCAATTGCCGTTATCGTCCAGACTTTGAGTTCCAAAATGACCTCCCATTTGCCGACCTGCAGTCATTGGGTCGTGGACTAAATCGGGATGGCCATACAACCCTGCAAAAAACTGTTGGATGGTCAAGGTACCAATTGCCATCATAAAGGTTTGGTCGCGATAGTAGCCCGATCTGAAATCCCCATTTTGGAACACTTTTGCCCAAGCCAGCTGAGGGACTTCCTTACCATCCCCAAAAATGCCGAACTTTGCCTTTCCCGTCAATACTTCCCTACGACCCAGCAAACTACATTCCCTACTGGTCATGGCAATTTTATAATCATTAAGGATTTCTGCTTGAAAATCCTCGAAGGTCAACTCTTTGCTAATGTTCGGTTCTACTTGCATCATCTTGATTTTGGATAATGCAAAGTTAACTAAACTTATTATGTTTTACAATGTTGGTTGGTGGTTGATGGTTGATGGATTGTAGAGTCCTAAATAAGATTGACGCATATTTTTTTCTGAATACTGAATACTGGACACTGATCCCTACTTAGTACCATTTCCTTCTGAACAATCCCAACAAGGCTTGTGGGTCTAGCGTGAATTTGATTCTTATTTTTTGGTCATATCGCTCTTGAGCTATTTCCCATCCAAGATTTGAATACACAGGAAAGTAAAGTTCAAAGTAGTCAGTTACCAGATTCAGCCGAATGCCAGAATCATAGACCACTTGTGCATCATTGTCCCTGTTTTTTACTAAGCCCAAATCGCCATATGCCTCGATATATTTCCAGATGGATGCACTGGCATTGATGGTTGTCATCCATTGATTTGCAAATGCTGGCGTTAATTTCGATTTGAAGCCTCCTTCGGCAATAATGATCTGCTGGCTGAAAATGCCTGAAGCCTCCGAACGGCCCAAATAATTGTAATCGAACAAATAGTCTGTTGGTCTGTCTAATGCAAAACTGAAATAATCAGAATTGGGATCGGTGTTGTTATACAAAAACGTGCCTGCAAAGAACCTGAAATTGAACTGTCTGTTGCTTTCGGATAACTTTCGATATTCGTAATTGATGGACATCTTTCCAAAGTTTTTTGCCACCTGAAAATCTGTAAACCAACTATTGAAATTGATCAAACCGGAATTGGAATTGACATACCTTAAATTCAATACCCTGTAATCTGGTTCTGTAATGACAACCAAGGGATTGTCCTTAACAGTTCTTATTATATCGACATATCTTAAATTGATTGTGCTTCCCTGATTAGATCTAAAATCCTTATCATTTCTGAAATTGAAAGATAGGCTAGGTGTTATTTTTGTAACAAAGGCATTTTCGGCAAAAGCTGAATATCCCACACCAATACCATAAGAAATATTATACAGATTTTTATTCTCCAGATTATGAGTGTAGCTGGCGCTCATACCACCTGTAAATGTTTTCGATTTTGTGGCGTACTGTGGGGAAAATTTATAGTTTAAGTTCTTTCTTACTACCGTCTTGTTATAGACTTTGGCCCCTAATGTCAGGCCATCATATATATTGTTGAACTCCACCAAAGGCATCAAAAATACTTGGCTATAGTATGGATCTTCCACATCTTTTAACAAACGAAATTGTAAAGGGCGGTTGTTAAAAAAGAAGCCTTTCAATGATTTCCAGTTGTCGCGCAAATTGTATTCAGGTACTGAATTGTCGTAATTTAACACCAGCTTATCGGCGTCGTTTCTAGGGATGGTTATGGTTTTTGCCTCGTCAATATCCTCAACCCAAATTTTTGAAATAATGCTGTCATTTCTCATGCTGAACAACGAGATGGGCATGGAATTTCGTCGTTTGTTTTTGATTGTAAGTGTTATGGAATCTGTTGTTTTGATAACATCCATTATCTTGAAATCTATTTTTTTTCTTGTCGCAATGTATTCAGTGAAAAACCAGTCCACATTTTTGTCGGTTTTCGATTTCAGTAAATTTTCAAATTCTGAGGAAGCCGTAATTTTTAATTTTGAAGCTTCTAAATATTCTTTTATGGTAGTTTCAACTACATCTGCATTCACAAAATCGTCGAGATACTTCAGCCCGATACCAGCTTTGTACTTTCCTGCAATGTTGGCATTGAATTTTAAAAGAGAATCCTTGGGTGTGGACAAGGGTTGATCTCGGTTGGTCCGTGCCATTTGAGTATAAAATAGGTTGAACTGTTCATTGAAGTATAAATCGGCCGCGTGGAATGATCTAATCCCCCATATTTTTGAAAGAGAGCCCAATAATTTAAGTTCAGGATAGTTTTCTTCAACATATTTAATCATGTAGTAAATCTGCAGTCCATCCTTTAGCCAATAATCTTCTCGAGGGTTGAGCAATAAGGTATTGCCCAAATAATTGTTGACAGCTGTTTTTAGAACCTTCAGTTCATATTGAAGATTATTTGGGAATGGACGTATAAAATTTGGCAACTGATTCAGCCCATACAATTGGTCCTTGCCATATTCAATATCAGTGACCATCAAAAAGGTGTGGGGATATTCTCCAAGATGCTTGTCAATAAAATGCACGATCTTGTCATTGACCATAGCTTTCTCAGTAGGTTCAACACTTTCTTCGGGAATGTCGGTAATCAGCGTGAACTTATCCGTCTGGGTGTATTTGAACTTCGGAAATTTGTTAAGGAATAACTTTGTGTCCACTCTATTTTGTCCATAAAGAACCACTGTTTGAGTGCTATCGTTTTGAACAATGCTCTTTTTGTCCAGTTCTGAATATAGTGCATAGTTCTTGGGAAATTCCACTGTAATTTTTATGTCGGCAACTGGAATGTACATATCATCCAAGTTCTTGTTACTGTAATATTGCCAGGCACCATCATAGACTGCTGGTGTAATGTACCAATATTTAAGGTTGAATTCGCCATTTCCTGTCACTCCATAATTGGTGAAACTGTCATCCGGCAGCATAGAGGTGTAACTTAAATCGATTTCATAGAATGCTGATGGCAATAAAGGCTCTGCCAAGGTAACTTCTATTACATCAGGATATTCCTTAAGCCTTGTGAATGCAAGTGAATCCTTTGATCTATCAAGAATTGAAGTGACAACTGTAAAGCCACGTGCCTCACTTTTTGCAAAATGGAATTTGGTACTGAACTCCTCTGTAAAGCGTTTGGCAAGTGGTGTAGTCTTTGTGGAATAGCTGTTGACCCAATCATTTAAAAAGATTGTTTTGAGCGTATCCTTTGAGATATTCTGATACTGAATGCGCTGTTGGATCTTTATCAACTTATTGGGCATGTCAAATTGGGCGTGGATACCAATTTGGTTTTGGCCAACGGCGTTCGCTCCCAACAAGCAAATCAATAGAAGAAGAAGGCGTAGTTTCAATGGATTATAACAAACTTTAAAAATTTTCTATTATTGTATGAGGTTATTTTTTAAAAACCAATTGATTTCCAAATATGGACTTGGCCTCAATGTTATATAGCGATTTTTTTGTGTTTATGGTTTTTCTGATGTTGTCAATGGTGCCATAAAGTTTAAAGTTTGATTGGAAGTTTCTTTGAATATACTATCGGTTATTTCTTGATTTTCAATCATTTATGTAGGTAATTTGAATTGAATCGCATGCTGATTGATTCGTGATATTTTTATAACGTCGACTCTGGTTTTAAATTGTTAGATGGCATATTCATGTACGATTGGTATTTTTTTAAAAATTAGGGCTTAGTTCAAATTCCTTGTAGAAGCTATTCAATATACTGATGACTTCATCTGGCGTATCCACCAAATGCACCAAGTCCAAATCCTTGTCGCTGATGTTCATATGAGAATCCAACAAGGTGGTTTTGATCCAATCCAAAAGACCTTTCCAAAAATCAGTTCCAACTAGGATTATTGGGAATTTTTCTATTTTGTTGGTCTGGATCAAGGTGATTGCTTCAAAGAGCTCATCAAGAGTTCCAAATCCTCCTGGCATTACCACAAATCCTTGCGAATATTTTACGAACATGACCTTGCGAACAAAGAAATAGTCAAAATCCAGACTTTTATCAGAATCGATATATGGGTTGTCATGTTGCTCAAAAGGTAAGTAAATGTTTAATCCTACCGAAGTGCCACCCGCAATATGAGCACCTTTGTTGCCCGCTTCCATGATTCCAGGGCCACCGCCGGTAATTACGCCATAGCCATGTTCTACAATTTTTTTGGCTACTTCTTCTGTCAATTTATAATATTTATGGTCGGGCTTGGTTCTTGCCGAACCGAAAATGGAAACACAAGGACCTATTTTGCTCAACTTTTCATAACCATTGACAAATTCTCCCATGATTTTAAAAAGGGCCCAAGAGTCATTGGTTTTTATTTCATTCCATGCCTTGCTGTGTTTTTCTAATCTCATGTAGTGTATGGTATTTATTTGTTTGTAGTTTGTTTTGTTCAGCAGACAGTATTCAAAATTCAAAATTCAAAATTCAATCATCAATCATCAATCATCAATCATCATTCCTTATTCCTCATTCCTCATTCCTCATTCCTCATTCCTCATTCCTCATTCCTCATTCCTCATTCCTCATTCCTCATTCCTCATTCCTCATTCCTCATTCCTCATTCCTCATTCCTCATTCATTGAAATGTCCAAACCCACAAATTTAATGGAAAATAAGAAAAAAACTGTAATTCGGCTGAAATTTAGAATGAATATGGAAGAAACAGGAGAACCATAAATAAAAAAGACAACTCTAGAAGAGATGCCTTTTTTTAATGAATTGAAATTAATGTATTTTCTGTAGCGTTCCTATAAAGGTTTACGGCCAGAAATGACGTTGTAAAGGATCACAATGATTGCGATGACCAAAAGAACATGAATAAGTCCTCCAGTGCCAATACCTTCAACAACACCTAAAAATCCCAACAGCCACACTACGATTAAAACAACGGCTACAAGCCAAAGAATACCTCTCATAATTAATTAGTTTTTAAGTTACAGTACTAAAATACTCAATAATTGATATACTTTTATGATTTATTTGAAAATATTATTAACCCAATCGCTAAAGAAATGTTAACTACTTGAATTCATGACCTATCGAAACACCTTTTTTTAAGCAAATCCTACAAGGACAACTCCTTTTTTAAAAATTTGGCGGTATAACTCGTTTTGTGTTGAGCGACTTCTTCCGGGGAGCCTTCGGCAATGATCTGTCCACCGCCTTGTCCTCCTTCATATCCAACATCTATAATATAATCGACGGTTTTGATAACATCCATATTATGTTCAATAATTAAAATGGTATTTCCTTTGTTCACCAGTTTATTAAGGACATTCATCAACACTCTTATATCTTCAAAATGGAGTCCTGTAGTGGGTTCGTCCAGAATATAAAAGGTGTTGCCTGTATCTCGCTTGCTTAGCTCGGTTGCCAGTTTAATTCGTTGTGCCTCACCCCCAGATAATGTTGTGCTTTGTTGTCCTAAGGTTATGTAACCCAAACCAACATCCTTGATGGTTTTCAGTTTTTTATGGATTTTTGGAATGTGTTCGAAAAATTCCACTGCTTCATTGATGGTCATGTCCAAAACGTCACTGATAGATTTTCCCTTATAGCGTATTTCCAGTGTTTCGCGATTGAACCGTTTGCCTTGGCAGGTTTCACATTCTACATAGACATCGGGCAGAAAATTCATTTCAATGACACGAAGACCTCCACCTTGACAGGTTTCGCAACGACCTCCCTTCACATTAAAACTAAACCGCCCAGGTTTGTATCCACGAATCATGGCTTCAGGGATTTTGGCAAAGAGGCTACGTATTTCATCAAAGGTTTTTGTATAAGTTGCAGGATTGCTCCGCGGTGTTCTACCAATGGGCGATTGGTTAATGTCAATTACTTTATCTATGTGCTCAAGTCCTTTGATACTTTTATAAGGCATCGGTTTTTTTACCCCATTAAAATAATGCGCATTCATAATAGGATAGAGCGTCTCATTGATCAATGTAGATTTTCCACTGCCAGAAACCCCTGTGACGCCTATCATTTTTCCCAATGGAATTTTGATGGAAACATTTTTTAGATTGTTACCTGTACACCCTTTCAATTCAATGAATTTCCCATTACCATCCCGACGTTTTTTTGGAACTGGAATTTGTTTAGTTCCATTTAAATAATCGGCGGTTAGGGTATGATGGGTTTTCAGTTCTTCAGGGGTGCCGATGCTGATAATTTCTCCGCCATACTTACCTGCTTTAGGTCCCATGTCAATCACATAATCGGCACTTTCAATCATGTCCTTATCATGCTCAACGACAATGACCGAATTGCCAATATCGCGCAAGGACACCAAAGATCTGATCAGTTTTTCGTTGTCCCGTTGATGCAATCCAATACTTGGCTCGTCCAAAATATAAAGAACACCAACAAGTTGCGACCCTATTTGTGTGGCCAATCTAATGCGTTGTGCTTCCCCACCTGAAAGCGATTTTGAACTTCGGTTGAGAGAAAGATAATCCAAACCTACATCCAATAAAAACTGTAATCTAGTCTTTATTTCCTTTATGATTTCTTCAGAAATCTGGAGTTGTTTATTTGATAAATGACAGTGCAAGTCATTGAACCAGCCTGCCAATTCTACAATATCCATATTTGCTAAATGGGCAATGTTTTGTCCATTGACTTTAAAATTAAGGGATTCCTGTCGCAAGCGAGTCCCTTGGCATGCGTCACATTCCACTTTGTCCATATATTCTTTTGCCCAACGCGTGAGGGAAGCCGAATCGGAATTTTTGAACTGATTCTCTATAAAATTGGCTACACCTTCAAACTCTATTTTATATTCGCGAGTGACACCAAGGGTTTTGCTGTCCACAGAAAATTTCTCATTGCCACCATACATAATCATCTGTTTGGCCTCATCTGGAATTTTTTTGTAAGGGTCGGTCAATTCAAAATGATAACGTTGCGCAATGGTTTCAAACTGCTTGAATATCCAACTGTTTTTATAAGGACCATGAGGAACCAAGGCCCCTGCTTTGATGGAGATTCGATCGTCGGGGACAATTTTTTTCTCATTGACCTGATATAGTTTGCCTATGCCGTTACACTTAGGGCAAGCGCCTTTTGGAGAGTTGAACGAAAAATTGTTTGGCTCTGGATTGGGGTAGGAAATTCCGGAGGATGGGCACATCAGATTTCTACTGAAGTAGCGCACTTCCTCTGTATCCTGATTTAAAACCATGATCACATCCTCACCTTGGTACATGGCTGTCTTTATGCTTTCGGAGAGACGCTTGTCATTGTCCGCTGTTTGATCGATTTTCAGTCTGTCGATGACAATTTCAATATCATGGTTCTTGTAACGGTCCAGTTTCATGCCTTTTGCAATATCCTTCACTTCACCATCGGTTCTTACTTTGACAAAGCCTTGTTTGGCTATTTGCTCAAACAATTCCCGATAATGTCCTTTTCTCGAACGTACCACTGGTGCCAAAATATTGATACGCTTGCCATTGAAACTCTCTTTTATGAGCGATTGTATTTGCTCATCATTATAACTCACCATCTTTTCACCCGTATTATAGCTATAGGCATCACTTGCCCGGGCGTAGAGCAACCGTAAGAAATCGTAAATTTCGGTAATGGTACCCACCGTAGAGCGGGGTGATTTGCTGGTGGTTTTTTGTTCGATGGCAATCACTGGCGATAGTCCATCAATTTTATCCACGTCAGGACGTTCCAGACCGCCAAGAAACTGACGTGCATAGGCAGAAAATGTTTCTATATAGCGACGCTGGCCTTCGGCATAGATTGTATCAAATGCCAAGGATGATTTACCACTGCCAGAAAGCCCTGTAATCACTACAAGTTTCTCCCGTGGAATAGTTACGTCAATGTTTTTTAGGTTGTGCACTCTGGCACCTTGTACCTCTATGGTATCTTCAAATTGCGTCATAGAATTGCAAAGTTGCAAAAGTACGATTTTAGATGTTAATTTCCTGTGAAGGTTACAAGAGGATTTGTTATTATTGTATTTGGAATTAGAATAAACGGATTCTCATTATAAGGGAATCAAAATCTTTTATTTTTATGAAATTATTAGGCATAGGCTCGCGCATCAAGCACGGCGAATTTGGAAAAGGAGTAATCACAAATGTGACGTCCAAGCATTATTGGGTCACATTTATAGAAAACGGATTGGAAACCATTGATTTGGATAACGATTTTGAAGTTATCGAAGCTGCCGATGATGATGTCGATACCATTAGTTTTTATGAAGTGGAACAAACTTTAAAATCCATACTTAAAAAGTGGAGCGATGTGAGTGAGGTCGTAACCATTGCAGATAAATGGAAAGGTGGTAAACTCATCATGGAACCGGGCGATAGCAATCTCAAATCCCACGAAGTGCCAATTGATACTTTTTTTCATAAAATCACGATGGTCCGAGACCGACTTCGTGTGATGGAACAAAAAATAAACAGCAGCAAACTTGATGAACAGGAAAAAATTGACTTACAGCAGTATATTACACGCAGTTATGGAAGTTTAACTACATTCAATGTGTTATTTAAGCATAAAAATCACTACTTTGTAGGGCAGAAGGGAGAATAAATATTTTTTCTCAATTTATTTCTAATTAACAATTTTATTTAGTCGTTTAATCAATTTAAAACATGAAAAATCTAGCATCTTTTTTTAGTGTATTTATTTTATTGTGTTTAATGACCAATTGTAAATCAGCGACTAATACTGTGGTTAATCATAAAGTGATACGTCAAGCAGATAATGTTCCCGAATATTTCAGCCCACCACCAAATACAGTTTTGGATGTCGTTTCATGTAAAAATCCTATGTTGGATTCAAGAAATGGGAACGAAATAATTTTATTGTCATCCAGAGATGGTATGGGTGTCTATGATGTTCCAGAAGGCACCTATGGTGTAAAAGAGGGAGAAGCTTTACTATTGGATTGCGGTACTGGGAAGGTAAAGGGAATTGTAAAACAATAGATACGATTTCCAACTCACTTAGTTCCTTTTATATCCGTAATTTCCAATCCCAAAACCATCAACTTATGAAAAGTCGGTAGTTGGGCACCGCTTTCGGTGATGGTCCAATCATTCCAAGTTGCTTCCAACCCATCAATTGGCAAAATATCCACCCACATTTGAAAGCTGGTAGGTTTGTCGTTTGCATCCAAATGCCACAAATAGGAGTCTCCAGGTGTCGTTCCTCCAGATGTATAAGTGACCAATAAAGCTTTAATTCCATTTTCTAAGGTCACTGTGCTGCGTTGGGTTCCTTTATCAAATATTTTGTAGGGAGCCACTAGCCAAAAAGAATCATTATTGAAGAATTTGGTGGCTTTTTCAATCAGTTGCTTTGATTGTTCTTTGTGTACTTCGATATCCTTATGATGACTTGTACTTTTTTCAGGGGATTTAAAGTTCAGTTTCACTTTATAATTCTTCCAGTACACTTCACAAGTTTGTTCATTTTTCTTCCATTTGTAATGATGGCGCTTCTTAAATGTCCATTCAATATAATCCGTGTTTTTATAAGCTTCATAATCCAAGGCTAACAACATTTTATTTGCCAATGCTTCCGCTTGTTCGCCTTTGATGCCGATGGGTAATTCTTCATCATATTTAAGGTAAATCACACAAAATAACAGGAATGTTGGGAGTGTGAGGAATACAATCGTTCCAGCAATGATTTTGGTTATTTTTTTGATGTTCATCCTTTGATCTTATATCTGTTTCTATTATTCCACTTCCTTTGTCAGTTCCAACAGTTTAATTTGACAAAAAGCTTTTAATTCCTCAAAAAACTCTGTGAATTCGTGTTCAAATTCGGTATAATGCAGTTTCAGTTCCAAAGTCGCCCGGTCCATTCCAGAGATATTTTTTGTACGTCTGTTCATGCCGTTCAAAACCCGTTGGATGCCATCTATATTGGCGTAATTCAAGAGCCAATTCTCAGTTATCATAAATGGCATCATTTTTTGGATACGTGTTGGTAAGAGATCAAAATTAATTTCTAGACTGTTATAAAAATCATCCACATATACATTCAAAGGAACATTGGAATAATGCGCCCAATTCTTCGCCAAATAATGATCATATAGAATATCGACTATCACGCCGCTGTAATGGCTGTAATTTTTATGCAATCGCTTGGTGCTTTGTCTTACGATGGGATGTGCATCGGTATAGGTATCAATCTGTCTGTGCAATAAAATCCCTATTTGAAGTTTTGGACTGAATTTTTGGTACTGTTTGCCTCTAATAACATCTGCCATGAAATTACCAATCGTAATCAATGGATCATCGCCAGAAAGATAGATGTGTGCCAAAAAATTCATTTGCCTAATTTACGAATTACGTACTTAGAATTACGCTTTTGAAATAGTATATTTGCCATAGTTAAACACACTTTATGACACTTATAAAATCAATATCAGGAATACGAGGCACGATAGGAGGCAAGGTCGGTGATAACTTAACGCCAATTGATGCTGTAAAATTTGCATCTGCTTATGGTGTTTGGTTAAAACAACAACGGAGCAAGGATAGTTATAGGGTTGTGGTCGGACGCGATGCACGTATTTCGGGAGAAATGATACAGAATTTGGTCATGAATACGTTGGTCGGACTTGGAATACACGTCATAGATTTGGGATTGTCTACAACGCCAACTGTAGAAATTGCCGTGCCAATGGAACATGCAGATGGAGGCATCATCTTGAC
>JBGTDZ010000438.1:0-6882 GCA_041748055.1 Aquaticitalea sp. | reverse complement strand
ATCGGCATGAATCACAGTAGACAAACGTAATGCATTCCCATACTTATCTGAAAATATACTTTTGTTAGCCAGCATTTTATACTTTTTTTAGATAAGTATCTACTTTTATTTATTTGTTACATTATACTATTGGAAAAAATCCATTTAATATACATAGTATCTGACGTTACACATCGACTTTTATCAATATATATTTTCACTCTAAATTAGAACAGGAGCATTATTTCACCAAAACCCCTTTCACTTTCATCAACGGAATCGCTTGCAACGCTTTCAAATTAATCGTGTTTTTCTTAAAGAGATATGTTTTTTCAAACATCGCATTTCCTTCAAAAAAAGTGACTTTAAACTCATTGCTCATAGCAAATAATGCTTCTTGCATCATTTCAATTTTTGCGTAGCTTTTTTTGGGAAGCACATCGAGTTTCTTTCGGAAGATGGACGTCATTTTTTCTTTTGAATAGCCACTTGTGACGATCAGCACGACTTCCAAATCGACGGCTTTGTCGTTGATGATGTAGGCATTCCAATCTTGGGTTTTGTAGATATCGTTATATTCATTGACGACTGCGACGTAGACGCCTTCAACTTTTGGAATTTGGATGTCTTTTTTCATTCTAAATAAATTAATTATTTCGAGCGACATTCGTTAATTCAAAAACTCGAATCAAATTGTAATCTGCAATGACATCTGGCTGATTACTCAATAAGTTTGCAGGCACGCCCAATTTTAAATCGGAATCCAAAATAGATAAAAAACATTCCTTTGGCCTATTTAAAAAATCGTTATTTATAGTGCAGATTTAAATTGTTCCAAAAACCGAACATCGTTTTCACTTAATAATCGGATATCGCCAATTTGGTGTAATAACATCGAAATCCTATCGATTCCCATGCCGAAAGCAAAACCAGAATGGATTTTTGAATCAATCCCACAGTTTTCAAGAACATTTGGGTCCACCATCCCACAGCCCATAATTTCCAACCAACCGGTTCCTTTGGTGATTCGGTGATCGATCTCCGTTTCCAATCCCCAATAAACATCTACTTCTGCGCTCGGTTCGGTAAATGGAAAGTATGAAGGACGCAAACGGATTTTACTTTTTCCAAACATTTCAGTCGTGAAATATTGAAGAGTTTGCTTTAAATCAGCAAAACTCACATCCTTATCAATATATAACCCTTCCACTTGATGAAAAAAGCAATGGGAACGTGCCGAAATTGACTCGTTCCTAAAAACGCGACCTGGAGAAATTGTACGAATCGGTGGTTTATTGTTTTCCATATAACGCACCTGAACTGAGCTGGTGTGTGTTCGTAACAATATATCAGGATTGGTTTGTATAAAGAATGTATCCTGCATATCGCGCGCTGGATGATACTCTGGAAGGTTGAGTGCAGTAAAATTATGCCAATCGTCCTCAATTTCTGGGCCTTCACTCACATTGAAACCAATACGGGAAAAGATATCGATGATCTGATTTTTAACAATGGAGATAGGATGGCGAGCTCCAAGCTCAATCGGTTCTCCTGGTTTTGATAAGTCGCCATAAATGCCTGTAATTTCTTCTTTGTTTTCCAGTTCTTCCATTAAAGCATTGACTTTATCTTCAGCTGTTTTTTTGAGTTTATTTATGACTTGCCCAAATTCTTTCTTTTGGTCATTGGCGACGTTCTTAAATTCTGCAAAATAATCATTCAACAATCCCTTTTTTCCTAAATATTTGATTCGGAAGGTTTCAATCTCTTCTTTGGATTGTGCTTTGAATGCTTCTGCTTCCGCAATGAGCTCTTTAATCTTGTCTATCATGGTTCAAAAAAATGAATGGCAAATTTAGGAAATCTAATCTATATATTCAGCCTCAAGGAAATAGTTGACGATTGCTTCCTTCATCAAGACACTTTGTTCTCCCGCTTTTAAATTTGGCAGGGTTTCCTTTACTTTATAATGTGGCCATTTCTCATCGTCATAAAAGTCAAATTCGTAGTAGCCATAAGGCTCTAACAAACGACAAATGGCAATGTGCATCAAATCCAATTTATGGTCTTTTTTGAATTTTTTGTGTAGTTGTCCCAATTCTTGCACACCAATTAAATAAATAATGGCATCCAAGTCTAAAGTATCACCTTCGGCAAATTGGGAAGATAGTTTTTGGACCACCAAATTCCAACGCTGTTTTAATTGTTCGTCTCTTGACATTATTTTGTTTAAGTTTCTGAATTCGAATTTCTGTTTGAAAATCGATTTCAATTTCAAGTGCACTCAAAATATAATTCTCGCAAAGTTAACTTATATTTATAAAAATTTTATAGGAAATGAATGTATTGGACATCATACTACTTCTTTTATTATTATTTGGAATGGCAATAGGTTTTATGCGTGGCCTTTTTGTTGAGTTGGCTTCTCTCATTGCCTTATTGGCTGGCATATATGGAGCAATCCATTTCAGTAATTATGCGGCCAAGTTTTTGGAAAACCAAGTGGATTGGGAACAAAAATATATTACGGCTGCAGCTTTTGCCATTACTTTTATCATTATTGTAATAATAATCTCCTTGGCAGGTAAAGCATTGACAAAATTAGCCGATTTTGCTATGTTGGGCATCGTGAACAAACTTTTGGGAGCTCTTTTTGGTCTGCTAAAAACAGCATTTATACTGAGTATTATTTTGGTGATCTTCGAAAAAATAAATCCGACACTTTTACTTATCAGTGACGAAACGAAAGAAACGTCTGCACTTTACATCCCTGTTTATGGTTTGGCTCCAATGGTTTTTCCTATTATTTTGGATATTGCAAAATCGACTGAGGAAGAAGATAATAATACTGAAAACCCAGAAGAAAGCCAAACACCAGACATCAATTAAATCTAGAAATTAGACACGGATAATTGATTAAAATCAACTTTAAATTTGAAACATTCCTATTAGTCCAAATGATAAATCTCCATGATATTCTTGAGGATGTTATAAAAATCGATTTTCAAATCGATCAGTTTTCCTGTATGGACGTCAAAAACCCAGCCGTGTACTTTTAAATCTCTATCTCTGTAGGCCTTTTGAACGGCAGACGTTTTTATTAGGTTGACACATTGCTCCTGCACGTTTAGCTCTACCAACCTGTCGTAACGTCTATCTATATTTTCAATGGCATTTAATTCATTTTTATGAATACGATACACATCGCGAATGTTACGCAACCACGGATTTAAAATTCCTAAATCAGCAGATTGCATAGCTGCTTTGACACCTCCACAAGCATAATGTCCACAGACCACCACGTGAGTGACTTTTAAATGTTCAACAGCATAATTTATTACTGACATTACGTTGAGGTCAATACTTATCACCATATTGGCAATATTGCGATGTACAAAAGCTTCTCCAGGGCCAAGACCCATTAGTTCTTCAGCCGTAACACGACTATCGGAACAACCTATAAACAGTAATTCGGGATTTTGTCCTTGTCCTAAAAGTTCAAAATATTTTGAATCTAGTTCCAACTTTTGCTTGATCCAAATTTCGTTGTTTTCAAATACTTTATCTAAATTCATAAGCTTATTTTAGACCGTATCTTTTACATTCGTTTTTATCCAATTAAGACAGTCCTTAAAATTAGTGAAAATATGCTCTTTTGGTATTAAATCTGGAATAATATCAATACGTTCCATCATATAACGTGGTTGTCTCAGTAAACCGACGAAAAGCACGTTCATCTTTTTTGCCCTTAAATCTACAAGAACATCTTCCAAAGCGTATAGGCCAGATTGATCTATATATTGCATTCTTCCTAATCTTATCACTACGGTTGAGGCGGTTGGCGGGATTTGAAGTGAGAGTTGCTGAAAGTCGCTCGTAGATCCAAAAAACAAGGGTCCTTTAATATGCTTTATAAAGACCTCCTCCTTTAATTTTTCTGGAAAATCGCCTTCATCTTCCCAAGCCTTTTCTTTTTTCAAGGATTTCACATTGGAACGTTCAGCAGTCAAATCTCCAATCTTTTTCATGAACATCAATGAGGCTATGATAAGACCTATACCTACTGCATAAACTAAATTCCATAAACTTGAAAGTACTAATACAATCAGCATAATCAAGACCTCGGAGCTTACCTTAAGTGGCCCAATTTTCATATCACGAGGTAAACTAGGAATGGCCTTTAATCCTTTGTAATCCATCACTCCAATACCTACAGTGATTAAAATTCCAGCCAAAACAGCTGCAGGAATCCTTGAAGCAACTGGGCCCAATGCCAATAATATTACCAATAGCATGATGCCAGCAATCATACCTGATAATCTCGTTTTCCCTCCTGAATTAATGTTGACAACCGTCCGAATAGTAGCACCTGCCCCAGGCAAGCCACCAAAAAGTGCTCCAATACTATTTCCAATCCCCTGCCCTACCAGCTCCTTATTTGGTTGATGCTTCGTTTTGGTCATGTTATCAGCTACAACACTGGTCAATAAAGAATCAATTGCTCCTAAAAGCGCAAGAGTAAGCGCTGTAAATATATATGGCGCAATTTTTCCTAAAGTAAATCCTGTAATGATTCCCAGATTTGGTATTGGCAATCCAGAAGGTATTTCTTCAATAGGTCTGTAATCCAGCCCGAACCCTACGGCAACACCAGACACGACCAATAATGCTACCAATGTGCTTGGGACAGCTGTTGTGATGCGCTTAAAGCCATATATAATAAATATTGTTGATAAGGCTAAAATCAATTCCAGCCAACTGATGTTTTTTATCGCTTTTGGCAATACTTTAAAAGCACCCAATACTCCTGAAGCCTCATTGGAGGCAAGTGTTTTTGATTCCTTTAATATATCTTCTTGAGTGATTGCTTCCGACCTTGCAACGGTTTCCTTAAAATCTTCAAGCACCAAGATGCCTTCACCTGCTTCTTCTTTTAAAATATTTTCTAAAATGATTTCTTCGGCTTGAGGCTTGAATGTCTCAACAAATGCAGTATCCTCCTTTGGATAATAACCAACTGCAGGAAGAATTTGAGTGACCAAAATAATAACGCCGATGGCGGTCATAAATCCAGAGACAACTGGGTACGGTATATATTTGATATACTTTCCAAAACCTAATGCGCCAAGACCAATCTGCATGAGCCCAGCAAGCAAAAAGACGGTCAATATTGCAGGCATCGCCTTATTGATATCTCCATCATTGGCTGCAATGATTCCTGCAATGACCACCATGCTCACGGCAGTCATTGGCGCGGTTGGCCCAGAAATTTGAGTATTCGTACCACCGAATAAAGCAGCAAAAAAGCTTAAAAATATGGCACCATAAAGACCGGCACTTGGCCCTAGGCCAGAAGACACTCCAAAGGCAAGCGCCAAGGGCAATGCGACAATTCCTGCTGTGATACCTCCAAAGGCATCACCTTTAATGTTTGAGAATAGGTTTTTCATTAAAATGTCTTTTTATTTGAATTGAAACGCAATATGGTATAACCAATTAAAGCTGAAATGATTGAACCCAATAAGATGCCAATTTTAGCCGAATCGATATAGGCTGGACTATCTTTAAAAGCCAAACTGGCAATAAAAATGGCCATTGTAAAACCTATTCCTGCCAAAAAAGATACCCCAATGATATGGTTGTTATTGATATCATCAGGAATTTGAATCAATTTCACTTTTTTTGCCAATAATACAATACATGTTATACCAATACTATTTCCAAAAATAAGACAAATTATTAAGTTAATGATTAATGTGCCGTCCAAACCGTAAGCACTATTGAACATGACACCAGCATTAGACAGAGCAAAAATCGGGATAATAAAGTAAGCCACCCAATCATGCAGATTATGTTCTAGATGCTGAAGTGGAGAATGGTATTTTTTGGTCCATTCTTCTAGTGTATCAATATGTTCTATTTGCTCTTTAGATAAAATAGGAAGTTTCAATACGGATGCACTTTTAAAGTTATGAGTCATACTTTCCAATTGCTCTACAAAAAATGGGGTAGTGATTTTTTGGCGGATAGGTACCGAAAAGGCCAGTAATATTCCAGCCAAGGTAGGATGTATTCCTGCTTTAAGAAACAAGGTCCATATGATGACCCCAAAGATGAGCATTAAAAATTTTGAATAAATTCCTTTGAAGGTCAAAAAATATAAAATCCCCAGCATTCCACATGCAATAGCAAGCAATGGCAATTGTATGTTCTCGCTATAAAAAACAGCAATGACCAAGACCGCTCCAATATCATCCACAATCGCAAAAGCGGTTAAAAAAACCATTAAACTTAAAGGTACTCTATTGCCCAAAATTTTCAATACCGCAAGTGCAAACGCAATGTCTGTCGCCATTGGGATACCCCATCCTTGAAACGTTTCCGGGTTTTCATTTAAAATGAAGTATAGTAAAACCGGGAATACCATGCCTCCAAAAGCACCAAACAGTGGAAAGGCGACTTTTTTCATGGTGTTTAGCTCACCTATCATGAGTTCCCGTTTGATTTCTAGACCAATCAGGAAGAAGAAAATGGCCATTAACCCATCATTAATCCATAAAATCAAGGGTTTATTAAGCTCAAAACTATCACTTGTAAAACCTATTTTATAATTCCATAAGGTTTGATAACTTTCACTCCAGGGTGAATTGGCCCAAATTAATGCCAAAATTGTTGCGCCCAATAACAAAAGCCCGCTCAAGCTCTCTATATTTATGAATTTCTGGAACGGAGACAGAATTGCTTTGGTTGGCATATTTTCCTTTTAAAAATTAACGAAAGTCATAATATTCAATTGGTCTCTACTACTGGTTTCAAAAAATTGGTTCATATAACCAACTTCTATTCTGACAGAATCATTTAGTTTATATCCTAAACCACCATACAAACGGTTTCTATCAAAAA
>JBGTDZ010000437.1:0-3445 GCA_041748055.1 Aquaticitalea sp. | reverse complement strand
CCATATTGAATTTTGTCAATTCCATTTTCATACGATTAGCAACGCATTGTCTATGGCTTCTATTAATTAAAACATAATACATATAAGTATCAAGAAATACTTTTAATTTGGATGGCCTTTGAAGAGTATTTGATTCCATATCGCAAAAACTTTAATGACTTACTCAAAAATAATTGTAATTATTGAGAATCTGTAGTGATATATTGCTTATAATTAAGATTATTTTTATTAATTTTCACAAAATGTACATGTTGTAACCTGTAATTTTACAAAAAATGCAAGAATTATTCATTTCTCATTTAAAAGCTCGATCTCAAGACAATACATCATTTGTTGATGAAGTAGCTTCTGTACTCGATATTGGCTATGACGCTGCCTACAGGCGTATTAACTTAAAGACAAGTTTATCATTAGAAGAAAGCATTCAACTCGCCAAACACTATAAAATTTCCCTTAATAATCTGTTTGAAGTAGGAAACCAACATACCATCATGGCCGAGTTGTCGCCAAGACCAAGTGACGAAAAAGGATTGGAAATGTGGTTCAAACAATCTTTGAGTAACGTTGCCCCTCTTACTAAATTAAAAAATGCAGAAATCATTTGGTCCGGTAAGGATATATCCCTTTTTAGAACTCTAACTGACTCATACCTTACACGATACAAAATGTATGTTTGGCTAAAGGATATCAATGTCGAAATGGCTAAAAGCAAAATTACTTTTGATGAGTGGGTAGAAACCATTCCTAATTCGCTTTTGCAAAGTGCATTTGAAGTAAGCGATATATATAAGCACATTAATATTACTGAACTGTGGAATGACAATACTGTCAATGGAACTTTACAACAAGTTTTGTATTATTTTGAAGCCGGTCTTGTATCTAAGGAAATGGCATTATTGATTTGTAAAGATATACATCAAGTTGTAAATTATATTGAGCAACAAACCATCCATCAAAGTATTAATGAATTGGACAATGAAAAATTCTTCAGGCTTTATAAATGTGATTTACATACGCTCACCAATACGGTCATGATTGTCACACCGTTTCAAAAAGTTTTTTTTACGCCTTTTACTGTTCTCGATTATTTTAAGGTTGAGCATAAAGATACCTGTGAAATGATGTATGGGTTTTTACAAAAACAAATGTCCATTTCAAAATTACTTGCAACATCTGGAGAACGGGATAGAACTTTATTTTTTAAAACGATTCATCACAAAATAGCCATTGTAATCGAACGCATAAATATGGATGAGAAAATGACATTCCTTTAACCATGTGGATGTTAAATCAAGTTAAAAATTTGTTTTTCTGAATATTTTGATTAAGTTATAGGTTATGGTTTACACAGATAAAGAGAAGTATTCGGACATTTTAAGCAGCTCATTGAGTTACTTGGAGAAAATCGGTTTTGAAAATATCAAAGCAGACGCAGAAGGTTATGAAACACCAAAATCGTATCATAAAAGAGGTAGCGATATCAACATCACACCCGATATAGTTGCCGAAAAAGAAGGCAGAAAACATTATTTTGAATTGAGTTTAAAATCGGAACAACCAAAACTATTAAAATCAAAATGGTTATTTTTGAATACATTGACTGCCATGAATTCCCATCGATTCAAAATCATTACCACGCGTGGTCATTATAAATTTACCAATGAAATGTTGGAAGATATTAACCTTCATGACAAGAAATTAATTAAAATTTAATTATTTTTCAATTCACTGTAACTTTTATGCGAGTTCATACGTATAACTATATGCAATGCATTATTCGCGCTAAAAAAACAGAAAATATTAGATGAGACAACTCAAAATTACGAAGCAGGTTACCAATAGGGAAACAGCTTCGCTAGACAAGTATCTTCAAGAAATTGGAAAAGTTGACTTAATTACCGCAGACGAAGAAGTTGAATTGGCACAGCGTATCAAAGCTGGTGACCAAAGTGCTTTGGAAAAACTCACCAAAGCCAATTTGCGTTTCGTGGTATCGGTAGCAAAACAATATCAAAATCAGGGCCTTACCTTGCCAGATTTGATCAATGAAGGTAATCTTGGGCTTATTAAAGCTGCACAACGATTTGATGAAACTCGTGGTTTCAAGTTTATTTCGTATGCAGTTTGGTGGATTCGTCAATCGATTCTTCAGGCATTGGCTGAACAATCACGTATTGTTCGTTTGCCTTTGAACAAGATTGGATCTATCAATAAAATAAATAAAACCTTTGCGTTTTTAGAGCAAAGCCATGAACGTCCACCAAGTGCAGAAGAGATTGCCAAAGAATTGGACATGACCATCAATGACGTTAAGGAGTCGATGAAAAATTCTGGCCGTCATGTATCCATGGATGCACCTTTAGTTGAAGGAGAAGACTCTAACCTATATGACGTTTTACGTTCTGGAGAGTCTCCAAATCCTGATAAAGATTTGTTGCACGAATCCTTACGTACTGAAATTGAAAGAGCCTTGGAAACCTTGACACCTCGGGAAGCAGATGTCATCCGGTTGTATTTCGGGCTTGGCGATCAACACCCAATGACTTTGGAAGAAATTGGAGAAACATTCGACCTTACACGAGAACGTGTTCGTCAAATAAAAGAGAAAGCTATTCGTAGATTAAAGCATACCTCACGAAGCAAAATATTAAAAACATATTTAGGATAGTAACGCCTTGGCGTTACGACTAAATTACCTTTACAAACAGTTACAACATAACGGTTCGTTTTTTGATTGATGAAAGAACCCTCGGCTGATTACCGAGGGTTCGCTTTTTTAAGATACGCCCATCTTCCGTCTTCCCGAAGGGAAGAAACCCTTTTACCAAAAACTCTTAAATGCCAACTGAAGAGTGAAGATTGCCAACTGCGACTGAACACTGCCAGCCTATTGCCTACTGAAGACTGCCAAATATTTTTCCCTATCTTTACCAAACAATTAAGCACTTTTAAAAATGTCGTTAAAACTATTAGCCCCTTCCATTCTCGCAGCCGATTTTGCCAATCTACAGCGCGACATCGAAATGATCAATATAAGTGATGCGGATTGGTTTCATATCGATATTATGGATGGTGTCTTTGTGCCCAACATTTCATTTGGGATGCCTGTATTGAATGCAATAACCATACACACGAAAAAATATGTGGATGTACATTTGATGATTGTTGATCCCGACAGGTACATTAAAACCTTTGCCGAGTTAAAGACTAACAATCTTACCGTGCACTATGAAGCATGTACACATTTGCACCGTACATTACAAGCGATAAAATTGGAAGGCATGAAAACAGGTGTAGCACTCAATCCTCACACCAATGTGAATGTATTGGAAGACACAATTAATAACGTTGATTTAGTATGCTTGATGAGTGTGAATCCAGGTTTTGGCGGTCAGAGCTTTATTGAAAACACTTATAGCAAAGTGAAGCAATTAAGAGAATTGAT
>JBGTDZ010000436.1:0-7128 GCA_041748055.1 Aquaticitalea sp. | reverse complement strand
GCAGGTTTGACAAACTCTTCGTAGTCTTCTTTTGTAAACTCCAAAGCTCTGATGGATTTGCCAGCTTCCAGAGCAGATTTGATGGTTAAGAGTATAGTCTCTTCTTTTTGTGCATCTTTATTTCCGGTTTTTGCAGCCCGTTTAACTTTTTCGAGTTTTTTATCTACTGTTTCCAAATCTTTCAACTGTAGTTCCATGTCAATGGTTTCTTTGTCACGAATTGGATTTATGCTACCATCAACATGTACAATATTGTCATTGTCAAAGCAACGCAAAACATGAAGGATTGCATCGGTTTCACGAATATTGGCCAAGAATTGATTGCCCAGACCCTCGCCTTTACTTGCGCCCTTAACCAATCCTGCAATATCCACAATCTCAACGGTTGCGGGCTGTACTCTTAGTGGTTTCACTAATTCCTCCAAACGGTTCAACCTCGGATCAGGGACATTGACAATCCCAACGTTGGGTTCAATGGTGCAAAAAGGAAAATTGGCACTCTGCGCTTTGGCATTGGACAAACAATTGAAAAGGGTTGATTTTCCTACGTTGGGTAATCCTACTATTCCAGCTTTCATATTAATTAAATGTTAGAGGCGACACTTTAGATGTTCGACCTCTTTTTTGCGAGTGCAAATATAATTCATCTGATACTTTATTTGGTTAATAAATTAAATATCTCAGCTATTTATTATGCAAAAATATTTGTTTGATAAATTTCTTTTATATTTAACCTAACTAACTCAAATTATTTTAACTATGAAACACATCTTTACACTGATGCTAACCCTCATTGGCATCAATTTTTGTTTAGCACAGAATGTAACTGGAACAGTTACGGATTCCGAAGGCCTTCCTTTGGCTGGCGTTAACGTTATTGAAAAAGGAACTTCCAATGGTGTGGTCACCGATTTTGAAGGTCAGTATAATATTGCAGTAAGTGGAACTGCCACCTTGGTATTTAGCTACGTAGGTTCCAATACCCAAGAAGTTGCTATCAATAACAGAACTGTTATCGATGTCTCACTTGGCGATAGTGTAAGTCTTGAAGAAGTTTTTTTAGTTGGTTCCCGCAGTCCAAAACGGACGGCTGTGGATACCGCTGTTGCTATAGACATTATTGATGTTTCTGAGGTGACTACACAGGTAGGGAAGATAGAAATTAACGAGCTGTTGCAATATGCTGCCCCTTCCTTCAATGCCAACAAGCAATCAGGTAGTGATGGTGCGGACCACATTGATCCAGCGTCGTTACGGGGATTGGGACCTGACCAAACCCTTGTGCTGATCAATGGAAAAAGAAGACATCAGTCGTCCTTGATCAATCTCTTCGGAACTAGAGGTCGAGGTAATACAGGAACCGATTTGAATGCCATTCCCGCTTCAGCCATTAAACGAATTGAAATTTTACGCGATGGGGCTTCTGCTCAATACGGCTCGGATGCCATTGCAGGGGTTATCAATATTGTATTGAAAGACAATATAGATGAAGCAACCGGCAGTATCAATTACGGATTTTACAGTACCAATGCTGATGTGGATACCAGTGCATTTCAGGAAGACGATTATGGTGTTTGGAATACAGATGGGTTCCGTTTGGACACCGAACGTGATGGTAACGCCATTGGAAAGGACAAAAATTTTGACGGTGGTTCGGTGAAAGTGACCGCCAATTATGGATTTAAAGTTGGAGAAAAAGGCGGTTTTGCCAATTTCACAACGGAATATTTAAGCAAAAATAAAACCTTACGTCCTGCTTTCGATTTTCGAAAAGGCTTTGGTGAAGCTGCCATTGATGGTTTTAATTTCTTTGGGAATTTTGCTGTCCCGGTTTCCGATAAGACAGAAATTTATGCCTTTGGAGGAAGAAATTATAGAGATACCGATGCCTATGCTTTCACCCGAAATGGTGGAGAGCGTGTTGTAGAGTCTATATATCCTAATGGATTTACTCCACGAATCACATCTATCATAACCGATAATTCCGTTGCGGCGGGTGTGCGAACCGAAACCAACAGTGGTTGGAAAGTGGATATCAGCAACACTTGGGGAAAGAACAACTTTCATTATTATATTAAGGGAACTTTGAATGCGTCATTGGAGGACTTGTCTCCAACAGATTTTGATGCGGGCGGTCATAGTTTGAGTCAAAACACGGTTAATTTTGATTTTTCAAAATATTATGATGATATCTTGAGCGGGATGAACTTGGCTTTTGGAGCCGAATACCGCACTGAAAACTTTATGATATTCGCAGGTGAAGAAGGTGCTTATGGCACTTACACCGAAGATGGCATTTTGATTACCGACCCTGCCACCCAAACCCAGTCAGAAGATGATGAAGGAAATCCACGCCCAGGAGGTTCCCAAGGATTTCCCGGGTACGCTCCCGCCAATGAAGTTGACAGAAGCCGCAGTAACATTGGCTTATATGCGGATGCAGAATTTGATTTAACAGAAAAATTTCTATTAAGTGCAGCTGCACGTTTTGAAAATTTTAGTGATTTTGGAAGTACTATTAATGGAAAACTCGCGGCTCGATTGAAAGCTACCGACAACATTAACATTCGTGGCTCAGTAAGTACAGGTTTTAGAGCCCCTTCATTGGCTCAAATCTATTATAACTTAAGATTTACCAACTTTATTGGTGGCGTAGCAAGCGATCAATTATTGTCCCCGAACAATAGTCCGGTAACAGCTTCTTTTGGAATTGGCCCATTACAAGAAGAAAAAGCTTTTAATGCAGCATTAGGTTTTACGGCCAACTTCGGAGACTTCACTGCAACTATTGATGGTTATTATATCAATGTTAAAGATAGAATTGTATTGACAGGAACATTTGCAGCACCTGACATTGAAGGAGTAGATTCTGCTCAATTTTTTGCGAATGGAGCAGACACTCAAACTACAGGATTGGATATTATTTTATCTTGGAAAACCACTATTCGTGATGACAGTTCTTTTGGTGCAACATTCCTTGGTAATTTTAATGATATGAAAATTGATAAGGTCATTCTCCCTGAACAATTAGTCGGTCAAGAACAAACTTTCTTTGGAGAGCGTGATAAAGCATTTTTATTGGCTTCTGCACCTGATAGTAAATTGAGTTTAAACTTAAATTACAAAGTACAATGGTTTGATGCTGCAGTAACTCTTACTCGCTTTAGCGAAATCCAGTTATTGGACTTTCAAACTTTTGAAGACCCAGACGATTATGGCGGGTTTGCACAACAAATCATTGCTGCAACCGATACGTATGGCTCCAAAATGGTGACTGATTTAAATTTAGGTTTTAAAATTTCTGAAAGCTTAAAATTGAATGTTGGAAGCAATAACTTATTCAACGTATATCCTGACCAACAAGATGACTGGACTGAAGGCGGCGGTTATTGGGATTCTGTACAAATGGGATTAGGTGGTGCATACTACTATGCCAAAATGAATTACAAGTTTTAATTTAAAGAATTAATTCATTAAAAAACCGAGCATGTAGCTCGGTTTTTTTATTTTATAAAATGTCGTTAACCATTTATTCTTCAGGATGCATAAAACGTTGTTTTCCCAATAATGTTTCCTCACTTTCGACATGCGCATCATCAGGCACACAACAATCTACAGGACAAACTGCAGCGCACTGTGGTTCGTCGTGGAAGCCTTTGCATTCGGTGCATTTATCAGGAACAATGTAGTAAATTTCATCACTCACCGGTTCTTGTGCTTCGTCGGCATCCACTTCTTTTCCATCAGGCAGCACTACTTTTCCCCTCAACCTCGTCCCATCTTTATATCTCCAATCATCCGCACCTTCATAAATAGCGGTATTAGGGCATTCAGGTTCGCAAGCACCACAATTGATACATTCGTCTGTTATAATAATTGCCATAGCATAATCTTTTTCTAACTTTGCGCAAAAGTAAAGCCAAAACCATTCATAACCAAATTAGCCAATGCATTTACAACAAAGAATTAACGCTTTTGTCAAGCTAGGTCAATTTTTAGGTCAATTTGGCACAAAAGGGATTGAAAAAAAAGATGGAATTGTTCATGATGACTTGTTTTACGAGGGTTTCGATTACCAAATACAGATGGCATATGAAAGTAATGGCTGGTTCACGAAAGAAAATGTTATTTATTCTATCAATGGTTGGGCTAATGTGTTGACAGAATGTAATCTTAACAGGTGGTTATTAAAGTATGAAATTAAAGCAGTAAAACCCAAAAAGGTGGCCATAATTATGGCTGGAAACATTCCCTTGGTGGGATTTCATGACTTCATATCTGTATTGATCACTGGTCACGAGGTTATTGTGAAACAATCTTCAAATGACAAACATCTTCTTCCCTATTTGGCAAAATATCTAGAGCATGTGGAGCCTGATTTGAAGGCGAAAATTACCATTACAGAAGGACAACTTTCAGATTTTGATGCTGTAATTGCCACGGGCAGCGACAATACAGCGCGCTATTTTGAATATTACTTTAAAGGGAAGCCTTCAATTATTAGAAAGAACCGCAATTCCGTTGCAATTTTGACTGGCAGTGAAAGTGACCAACAATTAAAAGAACTTTCAGAGGACATTTTCAGATATTATGGTTTGGGTTGCAGAAATGTTTCTAAACTATTTGTTGCCAAAGATTATAATTTTGAAAACTTTTTTAAGGCCATATATGACTGGAACCCAATCATCCATCAAAACAAATATGCGAACAATTATGATTATAATAAGGCTGTTTATTTGATGAGTGAATTTGAAATGCTGGAAAATGGTTTCCTTATGATAAAAGAAGATGAAAGCTACGGTTCACCAATTGCCACAGTTTTTTATGAATATTACGATTCCCTCGACAATTTAAAGCGAAAACTCAAAGCAGATCAAGAAAAGATTCAGTGTGTAGTGTCTGATGGCATTTTGGAGAACGAAATCACTTTTGGACAAACTCAATTGCCTCAACTTTGGGATTATGCGGATAATGTTGATACTATAACGTTTTTGTTAAAAATATAGTTGATAAATTATCATTTTAATAACACTATTTCAAAGAGAATTTAGCAACTTTGCAACTGTTCAAAAAACAACCAAAATTTCCACCAGCGTTTATCTTGAATGATATTCGAAGGGTGTAAACAAAAACAAATTTTTCAATGAAAATACATAATTTTAGTGCTGGCCCAAGTATTTTGCCTCAAGAAGTCTTAAAGAAATCAGCTGAAGCAGTTATTGAATTTAACAACTCCGGATTATCACTTTTGGAAATTTCGCATCGTAGCAAAGCCTTCGTTGATGTCATGGAAAATGCCCGCTCATTGTCCTTGGAACTACTTGGATTGGAAGGCAAAGGTTATAAGGCTTTGTTTTTGCAAGGTGGTGCCAGTACTCAGTTTGTTATGGTTGCCCTGAATCTTTTGGAAAAAAGAGCAGGTTATTTGAATTCTGGTACTTGGGCAGATAACGCCATTGCCGAAGCTCGTATTTTTGACGATGTATATGAAGTCGCTTCTTCAAAGGAAGCCAACTACAATTATATTCCTAAGGGTTATAATATCCCTGAAGATTATGATTATTTCCATTGCACGTCCAACAACACTATTTTTGGAACACAGATGCATTCTTTTCCAGAGTGTCCAATTCCGATGGTTTGCGACATGAGCAGTGATATTTTCTCTCGCCTAATTGATTTTTCGAAGTTTGATTTGATTTATGCAGGGGCACAAAAAAACATGGGCCCAGCAGGAACTACCTTGGTTGTTATAAAAGAAGATATTCTTGGGAAAGTATCCCGTAAGATTCCGTCCATGTTGGATTATAAAGTACATATCAGCAAAGGAAGTATGTTCAACACGCCTCCAGTTTTTCCTATATATGCGTCCATGCTTACAATGGAATGGCTAAAAAACCAAGGTGGTATTCGTAGTATAGAAAAAATAAATGATTCAAAGGCCAGATTGATATATTCTGAAATTGATTTGAATCCTTTGTTCAAAGGCTTTACGGTTAAGGAAGATAGGAGCAATATGAACCCAACTTTCAACCTGGTAGATGACAATCTTAAAGAAACTTTTGATACCATGCTAAAAGATGCCGGAATAAGCGGTTTGGAAGGACATAGAAGTGTTGGAGGCTATCGTGCCTCTATGTATAACGCTTTGCCATTGGACAGTGTTAAGGTGTTGGTAGAAGTGATGAGCGAATTGGAGATGAAAGCATAATTTTAGTTGGCAGTGTTCAGTAGCACTGAGCAGTATATTTGATAAGAAAAAACAATTATAAATATCTTAAAGTTGACGTCCCATTAAAAAACCTGGAACCTTAAACTTTAAACTATAAACTTTAAACTTTATTCATGAAAGTATTAGCAAATGATGGTGTTTCAAAAAGCGGACAAGCAGCTCTTGAAGAAGCAGGATTTGAAGTCATCACAACAACAGTAGCACAGGAGCAATTAATCAATTTTATCAACACGCATCAGATTGATGTGATCTTGGTAAGAAGCGCTACAACGGTAAGAAAAGATCTTATTGATGCATGTCCAAGTATTAAAATCATTGGGCGTGGTGGCGTCGGGATGGACAATATCGATGTGGAATATGCCCGCAACAAAGGATTGCATGTTATAAATACGCCAGCTGCTTCTTCGGAATCAGTTGCCGAATTGGTATTTGCTCATTTATTTGGTGGCGTCCGTTTTCTATATGACTCCAACAGAAATATGCCTTTGGATGGTGATTCGCAATTTAATATTCTCAAGAAAAATTATGCCAATGGACGCGAATTGCGCGGAAAAACCCTTGGTATTGTTGGTTTTGGACGAATTGGATATGAAGTAGCGAGAATTGCCCTTGGCGTTGGAATGAAGGTTATTGCAAGTGATAAATTCGTGGACAAGGCAACGATTAAGGTTGACTTTTACAATGGGCAATTCATTAATGTGAAAATAGAAACGGAACCCATGAAAGATTTATTACAACATTCTGATTTCATCACATTACACGTTCCTGCCCAAAAAGAGTATGTTATTGGTGAGAAGCAATTTGAGCAAATGAAAAATGGCGTTGGTATCGTAAATGCCGCTCGTGGTGGCATTATTGATGAAGTTGCATTGGTAAAAGCACTTGAAAGTGGGAAAGTG
>JBGTDZ010000435.1:0-17765 GCA_041748055.1 Aquaticitalea sp. | reverse complement strand
GACCGAAGGTCGTTTCAAATGTTCGTCGTCCAATATTTGGGAAAGGACATGAGAATTTTGACTGCTTCCACTTTGACAGGCACTACCTCGCGAACAGGCAATCCCTTTAAGATCTAGCTGAAATTGAAGCAATGATGCTTTTTCTGGTGGCAATGGCAAACAAACATTAACCAAAGTATAAGTACTATTTTGAGAATCCTCACAATCCCCATTGAATTTCACTGTAGGAAAGTTCTTTTTTAAGGTCGCGATGAAATAATGTTTTAAATTTTCAATAAAGGAACGCTCAGTTTCCAAATTGGCATACGCTATTTTCAATGCCGTTTCCATGCCCACAATATCATGAATAGCTTCAGTGCCTGCACGATAGCCACGCTCCTGCTCCCCTCCAAAGATGGACGCCTTTAAACCACTGTTTTTCCTGATATATACAAAACCAATTCCTTTTGGTCCATGGAATTTATGTGCACTCGCCGACAAAAAATCAATTGGAATCTGCTGTAAATCAATTTCATAATGCCCTACAGATTGAACGGTATCACTATGAAATAATGCATTGTTGGCTTTGCATATATTGGCAACTTTTTGAATGTTGAGAATATTTCCAATCTCGTTGTTGATATGCATCAAACTCACAAGTTTCTTGTTTGGAGATTGTAATAATTTTTCCAAATGGGCATAATCAATCTGACCGTTTTTGTCCAATTCTACAAAGGAAATCTTAATTTCATACTCGATTTCCAAAGCCTCTGCGGTATGCAAAATGGCATGGTGCTCAATTCTTGAAGTGATGATCTCTGTCACTTGCAAATCGCGCACGGCACTTATTAATACCAAATTATCCGCCTCTGTTCCCCCGGAAGTGAACACAATTTCGGACGCAGCGCATTTTAAAAAAGAAGCAATCGTTTTGCGTGATTGTTCAATCAAAGATTTTGATGAACGTCCGTAACTATGTGTAGATGATGCATTTCCGAAATTTGAAATCATTACATCGGTCATCCGTTGAATTACTTCATTACGCATCGGCGTTGTTGCAGCATTATCAAAATAAACTTGTTTGGTCATCACAGATTTTAAAAGCTCAAAAATAGGACAAATAAATTACAACTTCATACGTTATACATTCTCAAATGCTTTATTTTTGCTTTCAAATTGATTGAAATGAGGAAATTTATTTATCTGTTTTGTGTTTCACTTTTAATTATTGGTTGTAATGATGGCGATGTGATTACGGTGGAACTGGATTTCGAAAACACCTTCCAAAGCTGTGGCGAATTGGTTTTCTATAAAACAAAGACAGAACCTGCTGAATCCTTGTCCATATTGATAAGCAATTTGACCATTGACGATATAGTTGAAACAAGATTTGTAGATACCGATTCTGTACTTGTGGAGTTGTTTACTCCTTCACGATCAATAGCTTTGAACGGTACAACCAATAGGATTAATTACCGTACGTACAGTTCATTGCCTGCCAATCCCTTTTGCAGTGACGTACCTGCATCTGATTTGAATATTATCAGCGACGCAGTCGGGACAGGCGATTTGTTGATTACCACAACACTTACTGAAGATGATAATGATGGTATTCCTTCCGACTTGGAGGATATCAATGGCAATGGCAATTATGATGATGACGATACAGATGACGATGGAGTTCCAAATTATCTGGACGATGATGATGATGGTGATAATATTAAAACCATCAACGAAGGTCATAATTACACGGAAGGTAATGGACTTATGAATGCCCAAAATACAGATGCTGATTTTGCAAATGGTGATAACATTCCCGATTACCTTGATAACGATGATGATGGCGATGGCACCCCGACACGTAATGAGCAAAATTTTTCGCCTGAAGATCACAACCCAGCCAATGATATTACCAATTCGGCTATTGGTCCTGATTATTTAAATCCTGCTGTTAATGACAATACTCCAGAAACAGAATATAGACCACATACCATTCGACAAATCTTTGTAGTTTTGGCGCGTGTCACAAACTTGGCAATACCTCAATTATCACAGGATGTTCTGGACTTTGGTGTTTTGGAAGACACTTCTGTTACTACTGATACACGGAATGTTAAAACAATTTTCAATTAAGGGTTCTTAACATTCTGAAAAACATACACTTCCATCGCGCCAACTCCGTATTTTTGGTAGTCTGCATCGTAGTATTTCAAGTTGTCATAGCGTCCGAACAAATACTCGAGTTCTGCCCTTAAAACTCCTTGACCAACACCATGAATAAAAACCACTTTTTGGATTCGGTTACGAATGGCAAATTCCAATTGGCGCTTGGCAGTATCCAACTGTAAGGTTAGCATTTCATGATTGCTCATCCGTTTATTGTTATTGGTCAACTGATGGATATGCAGATCCACTTCCATTGCCGGTTGGTTGCGCTCTTTGGATTTAACTTTAGGAATATTGTTTCGTGTGGGTTGCTCTTTTTCTGAAATCACAGAACTTATGGAATGCTCGGAAAATATTTCAGACTTCAAGGATTCCTTAGGATTTATTTGAAGCAATTCAGTGGAAGAAAAATCGAGAAGAAAGCCATCTTTGGTTTCTATGGTTATCGTATTTCCTTTGATTTCGGTTACTATCCCAGAAATATCTTCATCCATAACCAAAACGGTATTGCCAACCTTAAAATTCATTATCGTTGTTTTTTGAATTCTCCCGATCGTATTTGCTTGGAATGTTGCGAGAAATCCGATACACCCCCATCATTAAAATAAAAATGCCAGCCACCAAAATATATTGATTTTGAACTGCACCTGCCTGAGCGTAAAAAGCTATAAATCCGCCAATTAATATGAGAAGGATGTTGATAATTCTGGATAAATTCATAATGTTTTAGGTTAAATTTAAGAGATTCCGAAATTACTATTTTTGCGTGAATATGAAAACGAAATGTCCAGAATTATTCCAAGATTACTTAAATGGGAATCATGCGAATTTTAAAAAACTTGTTGTAAAAAATTAAAGCATCCTAATTGCCAATTGCACACAATTATTACATTTGTAACTAACTATGAACTTAAAATGGCTTTACCAGAAGAATTTATGCTGCCTTGTTTGAGCAAAAAGATTTTCGGCATAGACTGCTTCGGCTGTGGGATGCAACGTTCTGTCGTTTTATTGATTCAAGGAGATTTTAATGCCGCCTTTAATATGTATCCTGCAATATTCACAATGATTCTATTATTCGTTTTTTTGGCCTTGCATCTCAAATTTCAATTCAAACATGGACACAGCATTCTTCTTTTTTTATTCATCATAAATATAATTATTATTTTAACCAACTATTATTTAAAACATTTTACAAACTAATCTAACCATGGAAAAACAAAAATTACCAAATTCGACATTGATATTAATATTAGGAATATGTTCAATCATTGGATGCTGCTGCTATTCGATACCTGGACTTGTTTGTGGAATTATTGCGGTCGTATTGGCCACCAAGGCAACCAACGTCTATAAACTTGCACCCGAAAACTATTCGGATTACGGCAACGTGAAGGCGGGAAAAATTATGGGTATCATCGGTATTGCTCTGAGCATTATATTCTTCTTTATACTTCTATGGGCAGTTGCATTTATAGGATGGGATGCTATTCAAGACCCAGAACTAATGCAAGAACGGATGAGGGAAATACAAGAAGCACAGCAAGGATAACTATTGTTTATTAAATAAAAAAAGGCGACTTTCAAAAAAAATGAAGGTCGCCTTTTATATTTTGGTAAATGAATTGTTATTTTTCGAAAGTTGTCAGTGTTTTTATTATAATATCAACACATTCGAGCAATTGTTTTCTGGTCATGACCAAAGGCGGTGCAAAACGAATGATGTTACCATGCGTTGGTTTTGCCAATAAACCATTGTCACGTAATGCCAAACAAATATTCCAGGCAGTAACACTGTCTTCGCTGTCGTTGATTACAATGGCATTCAATAAACCTTTGCCTCTAACCAATCTAACAATGTTACTTTTTTCTATATAATTGCTCAATTTGCTCCTAAACAAATCTCCCAGGATTTCTGCATTTTCCGCCAATTTTTCATCCCTGACCACTTCAAGAGCTGCCATTGCCACGGCTGCTGCGACAGGATTGCCGCCAAAGGTACTTCCATGAGTTCCTGGTTGAATAACATTCATTATGGCATTATTAGCCAACACTGCACTTACAGGATAAGCACCACCACTTAAAGCTTTACCAAGGATCAAAATGTCAGGTTTTACATCAGGTGTGCCAGAACAGTCTTTTTTTGGACAACTACAATTACCGCAGGTGGCCAATAATCGTCCAGTCCTAGCAATTCCTGTCTGAACTTCGTCAGCAATAAACAGTACATTATATCGCTCACATAAGGCCTTGGCTTTTGCCAAATAACCTTCGCTTGGCACATATACTCCAGCTTCACCCTGAATGGGTTCTACCAGAAAACCAGCAACATTGGGATTATTCTTTAATGCCGCTTCCAACTCATGTAAACTATCATATTCTATTTTAATGAAACCATCTGTAAAAGGCCCAAAATGCTTACGTGCAACAGGATCATTTGAAAAGGAAATAATCGTGGTCGTCCGCCCATGAAAATTATTCTTGCAAACAATGATTTCCGCTTCATGATTTTCGATTCCCTTGACTTCATAGGCCCATTTTCTACAGATTTTCAAAGCTGTTTCCACCGCTTCAGCTCCTGTATTCATGGGCAACAGTTTGTCAAAACCAAAATATTCACAGGCAAATTTCTCATACTTTCCAAGCATATCATTATGAAATGCCCTTGAGGTCAAGGCCAATGTTTTTGATTGGGAGATCAGCGCACTGATGATTTTGGGGTGACAATGTCCTTGGTTTACAGCAGAATACGCTGAGAGAAAATCATAATACTTTTTACCATCTACATCCCAAACATACACGCCTTCCCCTCTGCTCAATACTACAGGTAAGGGATGGTAATTATGGGCACCATACTTTTTTTCTAGGTCTATCGCTTGTTGCGATACTTTTTGTTCTAAAACAGCCATTTTAATATTTTTATATGAAAAAAACAACCATTCCTTCTGTACCTTTATTCTTTCGAAATCCAAATAGCTATCGGGACGAAAAAGCAGCGTGGGAGAGAAATCATCCCTTGGGATTGCAATTTACTAAATCCGTGCCTAATTGTTGGTATATTATACTATGTATTTTCCTGTCTGATGAGAAGGAAAAAAAATAGATACTAATTCGTGACGAACAATAAAAAGGAACTATTTTTGCCAGATGTCTCGAAGAATCCCAAAAGAAATCTTTCAAAATATAGAAGTTGTCGATGCCGGTGCAAAAGGCAAAACCATCGCAAAGGCTCCAGATGGGCGGGTTATTTTTCTCTCCAATGCCGTTCCTGGCGATGTTGTCGATGTGCAAACCTTAAAAAAGCGAAAAGCCTATTTTGATGGAATAGCCATTGCATTTCGCAAGTATTCTGATAAGCGTACCCAACCTATGTGCCAACATTTTGGAACTTGTGGCGGTTGTAAATGGCAAGATATGGCTTATGAGCACCAATTGTATTACAAACAACGGGAAGTAGAAAATAATTTGAAACGTATTGGCCATTTGGAATTGCCTGAAACCATGCCGATATTGGGTTCTGCCAATCCGTATTTCTACAGAAATAAAATGGAGTTTTCATTCAGTGACAGCAGATGGCTAACTTTGGATGAAATACGGTCTGATAAAGAACTTGGGGATAAAAACGCCTTGGGCTTTCATATTCCTGGAATGTGGGACAAAATATTGGACATTAAAGAATGTTGGTTACAGGAAGATCCATCCAATACCATTCGAAATTCGGTTAAAAAATTCTCGGTCGATAATGGACTTGAATTTTTCAACACCAGGAACCAAACAGGCTTTTTGAGAACAATGATGATTCGAACAAGTTCGACTGGCGATTTAATGGTTATGCTTCAATTCTTTAAGGAAGACAAAGCTAATCGTGAGCTTCTACTCGACCATCTTGCAGAAACATTTCCCCAGATTAATTCGCTTCAATATGTTATCAATGGAAAAGCAAATGATACCATTTATGATCAACAGGTTATTTGTTATAAAGGTCAAGATCATATTTTTGAGGAGATGGAAGGAATGAAATTTAAAATCAATGCGAAATCTTTTTATCAAACAAATTCGCAGCAGGCATACACACTTTACAAGGTAACCCGCGATTTTGCCGACTTAAAAGGCGACGAACTCGTATACGATTTATATACAGGCACGGGAACCATTGCACAGTTCGTGGCGACAAACGCCAAAAAAGTCATAGGAGTTGAGGCAGTGCCAGATGCCATATCCGCTGCAAAGGAAAATGCACAATTAAACGGTATTGAAAACGTTGAGTTCTATGTTGGCGATATGAAAAATGTGTTCAATACAGATTTCATCAAACAACACGGTCAACCGGATGTGATTATTACAGATCCACCAAGGGATGGAATGCATAAAGATGTGGTCGAGCAAATCCTGAACATTGCACCAGAAAAGGTAGTTTATGTAAGTTGCAATAGTGCCACGCAAGCTAGGGATCTACAATTGATGGACGGAATGTATAAAGTAACAAAAGTGCAGCCCGTGGATATGTTTCCGCAAACTCATCATGTGGAAAATGTTGTACTTTTGGAAAGAAGGAAATAGATTGACCATTGAGTATTTTTGATTCCAAGAGTTGAAATTTTTCTAATCACTGAAAACTGAACACTGAACAACAAGAAACTTGAAACAAATTATTACATACAAAATTCTACTCATCGTCCTTATCATCATTAGTACGTGGAGCTGTGAACGTGACGATATCTGTTCTGATGCGACACCTACCACACCACATCTGATCATTCGTTTTTATGACGTTACCGCTCCAGAGGAATTTAAACAAGTAAGGCAATTGACAGTTCGTGGTTTTGATGAAAACGGCAATGAACTTCTTGACATTATAACTAGGACCAATACAGATTCCATTGTATTGCCCTTGCGCTTTGAAGGTGAAAATATCAGTACCTTATCCCGATTTATATTGGAAAAAGATTCGGATTTTACTGAAGATGATGATGACACAACAGAATCCAATATCGACATAATCAATGTCAATTATGTACCAGAATTTCAATATGTTTCAAGGGCCTGTGGTTATAAAAGCATATTTAACGATCTTTCGGTTACTGTTGAGCCTGATACCGGTAACTGGATACTGAGTAGCCAGATAATTAATACAACTGTTGATAATGAAACAAGTGCACAGGTCATATTACGTCATTAGCCTATTGATTTGGTTGTTGGCACCGATGACATCATTTTCGCAGGATGAAAACAATACGGAACAGGACACCATCATCTACAAACAGAAATACGGTTTGCGGCTGGGTGTAGATATCAGTAAACCAGTGCGGTCATTTCTTGAAGAAGATTTTACAGGTCTTGAAATCAGTGGCGATTACAGATTGACCAAACGGATTTATTTGGCAGGAGAACTCGGTACCGAAGAACGTACCACCACCACCGATTATTTGGATGTCACAGCAAAGGGCAGTTATTTTAAAGCTGGCTTTGATTATAATTTCTATAGGAATTGGCTCGATATGGAAAATATGATTTACGGTGGCTTCCGTGTTGGTGTCAGTTCGTTTAGTCAAACACTGAACAGCTACACGATTTACAATACCGATCAATATTACGAAGACCCATTTACTATCACGGAACCTCAAGAATTCAATGGCCTTTCAGCCATCTGGGCGGAATTGATCATCGGTATGAAAGCAGAAGTCATTAATAATTTTTATATTGGGATCAACGCTCAACTCAAAGGGAGGATCACTGAAGATCAACCTGAAAACTTCGGCAATCTCTATATCCCAGGGTTTAATAAGGTCTTTGACAGTGGACGTTTTGGTATTGGCTTTGGTTATAATATTTCTTATTTGATTCCTATTTATAAAAAGGACAAGAAAGTAGCAGTTGACAAGGTGCAAGAATAATGTGAGTTTATAATTTCATTTCAACTTTAATCAATAATTTTCGTTATTTATTAATCCTAAAACATTAATCAAAATTTCTTCTTATCTTTTCCATAGCATTTCATCAACAATGGACAAAGAATCAATTGCAAATTTACTTGAAAAAAAGAATCAAGCCCTTCTCCAATGGTTAGAGCAACAAGAATCTGAAAAATGGCAAAATGGGCCTGAAGGCAAATGGACGACTGGGCAGCAAGCCTTGCATTTGTTGCAAAGCATCAAACCGCTGAACGACGCACTGAGCATGCCGAAATTCTTATTGCGATACAAATTTGGAAAAGCAAATCGTGAAGTTCGTGCTTATGAAACCATTGTTGAACGTTACCAAGAGCGTTTAAAAGAATCCAAAGGCATGACTTTCGGTCCTTCAAAGAACATGAAAGTTCCAACACTTAAGGAAAAAGTATATATTCTGACGAGATTACAGGTTGAGAACAAAAAACTTCAATATAAAACAAAAAAAATGTCTGATAATAATTTGGACACCCTGGTTGTGCCGCATCCATTGATGGGAAAAATGCCCGTAAGGGAAATCATTATGTGGACAGCTTATCATATTGAGCATCATACCAAAATACTTCAAGAAAATTATTAATTGGGTGTTACAAACCTATTCATCAATCGTCTTCAAATATAATCACTAACCATGAATTTTAAAATACTCGCTCTTGTCTCAATCGTACTTTTATGTACTTTTCCCTTATTTTCCCAGCAAATCACGGGGAAAATCATGGATGCAAAAACCAAGGAAGCCATTCCGTTTTCAACCATTCAATTTGATGAAAACAACGGCGTAGTATCAAATGCTGAAGGTTTTTACAATTTATCAATTGATCGATTTGAAGATTCCACGATGTTGACAGTTTCTTGTTTAGGCTATTTGACCCAATCTTTAACTTTTAAGAATCTGAAATCAAATAATTATACCATTGCCTTAGATGAAGCCGTTAATCAATTGAGCACCGTTTATATTAGCAACAAACTTCCCAATGTCGATTCCATAATGAAACGGGTACAGGCAAACTTAAAGCAGAATTATAATAGTGTACTTACAAAAAACACCATCTTCTCAAGACAAACTACATATTTAAAACCAAAAAAAGTTGAAATTGAAATTGATAAATCCTCTGGATTCAATAAAAATCAATTAATGGAGTCCAATAGGCAGTTGGATTCATTGACCAATAGGTTGGTTAACAGTCCTCCAAGCCAAGAGTTTACTGATATTTTGGCGGAGTATTATAACTCAAATACTAATGCCACTAAATTACAAGTCACAAAAGCCACCAAATTATTGGACATTAAAAACAAAGGCACCTTTGATAATATTCAGAAGAAAGCAACCATCATCATTCTGAAACATTTGGATCTCAATGCAACCTACAAACTTAAAACCGGTTTGTTTAAAATTGAAGATTCATTATCCCTAAAGGATACACAAAATAAAAAGGATGAAGAGAAGGCGCCAGAATTAAACAATATCAAGCAGGGTGCCTACGCCTTTCTCAATCAGCATTTATTCGGTAGTTCTTCGTTGTTTGATTTTGTCAGTGATACGACAATCTACGATTACAAAATTTCGGATATTACCTATATCGATGGAAAAGCTGTGTATGTCATCCAATTTTCCCCAAGAAAAGGCCGAGCCAAATATACTGGAAATCTGTATGTTGTGGGCGAAGATTATGCGATTGCCAGAGTAGATTATAAATTTGCTGAAGGTAAAAAGGGTGAATCCCTAAATTTAAAACTATTGCTCGGTGTTAAATACGCTGAAAATGTGAATACAGGAACCGTCATCTATAAAAAGAATATTGCCACCAGTTATTATTACCCATACTATATCAATCAGGAAATTGGCAGATATGCCTATGTGCATCGTCCTCTAAAGTTCATTGAAAATGGTGGTGATAAAGACAAAATTGCTTTTGACTTTAAATTGGATGGTGATATTATAGAAAAAAACGAAGTATTGAACTTTGCAAATGAAGCTATTTCCGAGGAAAACTTTAGCCAACTCAAAGAAAACACCACGGTGGAATTCATTAAATTAAAACAATACGACCCATCCATTTGGAAAGATTATACTGTTATCGAGCCATTGGAAGAAATGAAACAGTTTAGGGTAAAGGATGAATGATGAATGATGAACGAGAATAACGTTTAACGACTAACGAAATGAAACAGAAAGGTGCACAAAGAGAAGTTCGAAATTGAAAACCGCGACATTTGACTGAACACAGAACAAAGAACACTAATTGAACTTCGCCTTCTTACTCCCTTCATACATCACATACTTTACCAAACGTGCTTCCAGCTTGGCATTCACCAAATGGATTTTTCTTGAAGGTCGCAACCCAACATGTTTTAACGCATCTAGATTGGACGTAATGAACCATGCATCGGTGCCTGGATATTTTTGCTTAAGAGTGTCCCCAATACTTTTATAAAACGATTCCATTTCAATATCCAATCTTTCGCCATAAGGTGGGTTAAAGACCATGTGCAATTTATTGTCGCCTCCTTTTTGGGTCTTGAAGAAGTCTTCGTGCTTGACTTCAATAAAATCTTCCAATTGTGCATTCTTGATATTTTCCTTGGCTTTTGCAACTGCACTTGGCGACTTATCATAGCCTGTGATCTTATGATGAAAGTCCCTAGTTTTGCTCAATAATGATTCTTCAATCTTTTCGAACAATTCCACATCCCAATCTTGCCAACGCTCAAAGGCAAATTCCTTTCGCATCAAATTGGGCGGAATGTTACAGGCTATCATTGCGGCTTCGCAAAGTATTGTACCACTACCACACATGGGATCCATAAAATCGGTTTGGCCATCCCAGCCAGACAACATGATAAGGCCTGCCGCCAATACTTCATTAATAGGTGCGATATTGGTAGCGATTTTATAACCGCGCTTGTGCAAGGAATCACCTGAAGCATCCAAAGAAATATTGCACATGTCCCTATCGATATGTACGTTGACTTTAAGGTCTGGGAATTTTAAATCGACATTGGGGCGCTCACCTGTGGTGTCGCGGAATTTATCTACAATCGCATCCTTTGTTTTTTGCGCAATGTACAAGGAGTGTGTAAATATGGTGGAGTGTACGGTTGCATCCACAGCCAGCGTTCCTGAAGGCTTCAGGTATTGTTCCCAGTCAATTTTATAGAGCTTGTCATACAAGTCTTGCTCGTTTTTAACTTTAAATGAATTGATAGGTTTTAATATTTTAATGGCGGTCCTCAATGCCAAGTTGGCTTTGTACATAAACCCTTTGTCTCCTGAAAAACTGACATTACGGACTCCTATTTTAACATCTTGTGCTCCAAGCTGCGTCAATTCCTTTGCCAATAGCTCTTCAAAGCCAAATAAGGTTTTGGCTACCATATTAAAATTGTTATCCATATTATTGCCCACGTAAGTGGGTATCCAATGATTATAAGTTGCAAAAATAAAGTATTTTTGCAGGCAGAAGATTGATTCAATGAATAAAGACAATACCCAATGGTATGCTTCATGGTTTGACACGCCTTACTACCATATTTTATACAAGGACAGAAACCATAGTGAAGCGCATCAGTTCATGGATAAACTTACCAATTATCTTAACCTGCCTGAAAATGGTAAAATCCTTGATCTGGCTTGTGGCAAAGGCCGTCATTCAGTATATCTCAATTCGTTGGGCTATGATGTGACTGGTGTCGATTTATCCGAAAATAGCATAGCTTACGCCAAGCAGTTCGAGAACGAAACCCTCCATTTTGAAGTACACGACATGTGCAAACCTTACAAACAGAAATTTGATGCAGTGTTCAATCTTTTTACAAGTTTTGGCTACTTTGACAAGGAAACAGACAATCTGAATACCATTAAGTCCATAAAGGATGATTTGAACGACTTTGGTCTTGGTGTCATAGATTTTATGAATGTCGATCGGGTTATTGAGCATTTAGTGCCCGAGGATGTCACAACCAGAAAAGGCATCGATTTCCATCAGAAACGATATGTAGAAGATGGTTATATCACCAAGGATATAGCGTTTACCGTTGATGGTGGGGAATTCAATTTTCAGGAGCGTGTCAAAGCGCTTACGTTGAAAGATTTTGAAGGCTTATTTGAAGAAGCCGGCGTGTATTTGTTGGATATTTTTGGGGATTATAAATTGAACAAATTTCATAAAGGAATGTCAGAGCGTTTGGTGATGATTTTTAAGTAAGACTTTTGTTATACTTTAAATGACCTATTAGATGATTATAATTATTTTTACTATTTTTCATTAATCTTTGATTCTTTAATTTTTAAAAAGAGTTTCCCACTTCGTGGGAAGTATTATGACCAACTACTTACTTCCTATCCTTGCTGTTATTTTTGGGGTGTTGCTTGCTTTCTTGTTTAAGCAATCAAAGTCATTCACCATTAAAATCCTCCTAACTTTTAGTGGTGCTTTTTTATTGGCACTGACTTTGTTTGATTTGTTGCCCGAAGTTTATGAGCATCTTGAAGGTAAACAAACAGGCTTATTTATCATGGGCGGAATCCTGCTTCAAATTATGCTGGAATTTTTGTCTAAAGGTGCCGAACATGGTCATATTCATATTCATAAGCATGAGACGGCTTTCCCATGGTTGTTGTTCATCAGTTTGTGCATCCATAGTTTCTTGGAAGGTTTTGCCATCCATCAGCATAATGACATGGTATATGGGGTTTTTATTCATAATATCCCAATTGCGGCGCTTCTTACCTCCTATTTTCTTCAGTCCAGTTTTAGTAAAACCCAAATGATTTTCTTCATGGTGGTTTTTGGCTCCATGACGCCACTTGGAACTTTGATTTCCGACACAGTGGAATTGGTCGAAGTATATATATATTTCATAAATGCCATTGTGATTGGTATCTTCTTTCATATCTCCACTATTATTTTGTTCGAAAGTAGCGAAGGGCATAAATTCAATCTATCAAAGTTGATTGTGATTGTGTTGGGGGTTGTGGTGGCGTATTTGATTTGATTTAAAAGAATAAAGAAATGAGAGCAGAGAACAAAGATTGAATTTCTTTCTATTCTTTCTATTCTTTTCTCTGTACTCTAAGTAAAAACATGTTTTCAAAAGAAGAATCAAGAAAATTAAGGGAAGAATTCTGGATAAGTTTTGGGAAGTCATTTCCGCGAAAATGGATTTTGTATGATACAAAGATCAAAGGCTTGTCCTTTAAGTTTCATTTTGATACCAGCAGTGCCTTGGTGGTCCTTGACCTTGAGGACGTCCCGATAGCTTTTGACATGGAAAACCGCATCAATAATTGGGAAAAATTGCAGTCGTTAAAATCCATTCTTGTGAATGACTTTTTGCCGGAAGTTATTTTTAATGAGGCGTACCTTCTTGAGAATGGTAAGGAAATTTCACGAATTTATGTGGCTTTGGACCAAAAGGTTTCGATTCATAACAAAAACACATGGCGTGAAGTAATGGTATTTTTTAATGAGACGATGGGAAATTTTGAAGCGTTTTTTAATGAGTATTATGATTTTCTGGAAGGATAACTTTTCGTTATTTGTTGTTGGTAGTTGGTTGTTGGATTCTCTTCGGTCATCCTTCATCCGTCATTCTTTACAAAAATGGCCATCTGTCATCTGCCACCCATTCAAAAACCCTTATATTGGAATTTGGTATTTTTGTATCGGGATTTGATTCATTGTTAGCATTCATTCTTAATTATCAATTCTCAATTATTAACTCATAATTCTTAATTTTTTAAAAATGATCATAGACGTCCATACACACATCAACAACTATCATGAAGACCGTGTGGCTTCAATTAACGATTCCTTGGATTTACTTGTGAAGACCATGCAGGAGAATAATGTCGATTACTCCTTGGTGCTGTCTTCTTATAAGGTGAATGAGCACAGACCTAGCACCACAAGAGTGGTGGAAGCCATTGCAAATCGAAATAACCTTGGTGTTGTGGCTGGGGTGAGTTATCTTCATTATAACCATCGCGATTTGAAGGAGTTGAGCGAGTTTCTTGAAGCTGGGCTGATTAAGGGCTTGAAGTTTTATCCTGGCTATGAGCCGTTTTATCCTAACGACAATAGGCTGAAGGTACTGTATGATATGGCGGTGGAATTTGATGTACCTGTGATGTTCCACTCTGGTGATACCTATGCGCCTACTGGGAAGATTAAGTTCTCCCACCCTATCCATATCGATGATTTGGCTGTAGACTATCCGAAGATGAAAATTGTCATTTGTCATGTTGGCAACCCTTGGATAAAGGATTGTATGGAAGTTGTGTACAAAAACGAAAATGTGCATGCGGATATTAGCGGGCTGACACTGGGCGATTTTAACGAGAAATTTGAGCGCTACATGAAAACGGAAATTGAGGAAATGATTACTTACGCTGGCGATCCGGAGTACCTTCTTTATGGGACGGATTGGCCTATTTGCAATATGAACTCTTACCTAAAGTTTATGAAGCAACTGGAATTGCCTGATGATAAGAAGGAATTGATCATGTGGAAGAATGCCGCGGTGCTGTTTAAGATTGATGTGGAGAGCCTTAAATTATGAGAATGACTGAGAAAATTATTTTATGGATACATTAAATATTTCTCCAATTTAAACTTCAGCTCTTTTCCATCAACAAACTCGTAGGTCAGAAACATTTGCCCCCAATGCTTGCCATCGGTAAAGTTGGCGACAAGCCATTTATGGTTTAATAGTCGAATGCTGTTAATGAGCATCTTGTTTTTGGTCATGGACACATAGGGCACAATGGGATGGTCATCGCCTTCGTACTCATTCAATTTATAGAGTTCATCTTTTATAAAAGGAATCAACTGAGAAGTATTATAACCTTGATTTTCAAAATAATCGAGGGCGTCATCGTCATAATCCAAATCAAAAAGTCGCATTTCGGAAATGGTTGCCTGCATCGACACAATGGAATCCTTATAAGTCTTCACCCTAATTTCGCTTTTAATAATCTGATCTTCATAATTTTCCAAGATATGTTTGGAATTTACATATTGAAAAATCACCAACAAGACGGTGAATATAAACAGGTACATAAAAATCTTACTCTTCATCTATAATGTTATTTGTAAATTATCAAACGCCAAAAAAACATTCGCTGGCAATTTTTTTTGTACCTCTTCATGAAAACCAAGTTTGTGGCTTATATGGGTCAGATAGGCCTTCTCAGGTTGAACTTTTACAATAAAATCGAGTGCTTCCTCAAGATTGAAATGTGAGATATGAGGTTCTTCCCTCAATGCGTTTATGACTAAAACCTTCAAACCATTCAGTTTTTCGATTTCTTTATCGGCAACGGTCTTCATATCTGTCAAATAAGCGAAGTCCCCAAAGCGAAATCCAAAAACCTGCAGCTTGTAATGGAAGCCTTCTATGGGAAGCACCTCAAAATTACCTAACGTAAAAGGTTTGTTTTCTATTTCAAAACACTTCACCCCCGGAGCGCCTGCGTATTTGTTTTCCTTTTCAAAAATATACGCAAAACGAAGTTTCAGCGCTTTAATAACTCGTACGTGTGCATAAATTGGAATGTCGCCTTGCTTAAAATAAAAAGGTCTGATGTCGTCCAATCCCGCAGTATGGTCGGCATGCTCATGGGTAAAAATAATACCATCTAAATGATCAATCCCAACATTGAGCATTTGTTGACGAAAATCGGGTCCGCAATCCACAACATAGGCTAAACCTTCCCATTCCAACAGAATCGATACACGTAAACGATTGTCTTTTGGATTGTTGCTCAAGCAAACTGGATGTGTGCTTCCAATTACCGGAATTCCCTGTGAAGTACCTGTGCCCAAAAATGTAATCTTCAAGTGTGTTAAGTTTGTAACAAAAGTAAGTTTATTTTTTTGTATCAGTGAGCAAATTGATACCTTTGTAACACTTACACTCAAGCTACGTTATGGAAATCACCTTAAAAGGAGATAGAGAATTTGAAGAGATTCCTTCACTGAAAACCAAGGCACTTCGTATCAACCTTAATGAAAATATCTATGGGACCTTTGCCGAAATTGGTGCAGGTCAAGAAACTGTACGCCATTTCTTTAGGGCTGGTGGGGGTTCTGGCACGATTGCCAAGGCGATGTCTGCCTATGACAAGGATTTTAGTGATGCCATTTATGGAATGGAGGATGATGGCCGTTATGTCACTGAGGCACGCTTGAGAAAAATGCTGGTGCATGAAATCAATCTGATTGAAGAAAGAATCACAAGGGACAAACATCCGAACAAGATGTTCTTCTCGTTTGCCAACACTGTAACGACCATTGATTTTGCAAAACAATATAAAGGCCATGGTTGGGTTGGAATAAAATGGCAGTTAGAACCAGACCAAGCGTATAATGATATTGTATTGCACTTTCGTTTTAAGGAAAATGATGCTCGTTTGCAACAGGAAACCTTAGGAATTCTTGGCACAAACCTTATCTATGGCGCCTATTACAAACATCACGAGCCAAAAAAATTATTGCGCTATCTATACGACCATCTCGATAAAGATCAGATAGAAATCGATACCATCAATTTTTCAGGCCCAGCCTTTAAGGATGTGGATAATCGATTGATGAGTTTGCAACTGGTAAAAAATAATATGACCGATGCGGTCATGTTTGCACCGGATGGGAACAACGTATTGCCTGCAAGGGTTCTTTACAAAAAGAATATCTTGGCATTGCGTGGCAGTTTTAGGCCTGTCACCAAAGTTAATATCGATATGTATCAAAAATCGTATGAAATGTTCATCAAGGAAAACAAGGTGGACATTGAGAATACTCAGGTAGTTTTTGAGATCACACTTTCCAATCTGAGGGCTGAAGGTGAAATTGATGAACAGGATTTTATGGATAGAGCTAAATTATTGTGTTCTTTAGGTCATACGGTCTTGATTTCCAATTTTCAAGAGTATTACAAATTGGTGGAATACTTCTCACAATATTCCAAAAACCGAATGGGCCTGGCTATGGGCGTCAACAATCTTGTGGACATTTTTGATGAGAAATACTATCGCCATTTAAGTGGCGGCATTTTAGAGGCTTTTGGTAAATTGTTCTTCAAGGATTTGAGAGTGTATCTATACCCAATGGAAAATGAGGATGGCACGGTTACCAATAGCGAAAACCTAAAAGTACATCCTCGCATGAAAGAATTATATAAATTCTTCAAATACAACGGAAAAGTGGTGGACATCACCGATTACGACCATACCATATTATCCATTTTTTCGAGATCTGTTCTCAAGGCCATTTCTGAAGGCAAAGTAGGATGGGAAAGCATGTTGCCAGAAGGTGTAGCAAAAATAATCAAAGAAAAAAGTTTGTTTGGATATGAAGAAGAAGAGGTGATGCACAAGGACTAGTTTTTATGCAAAATAACTTCTAAACCACGTACAAAAATATCATCAAATAATGGCAAACTGCACCACCAAGCACGAATAAATGCCAAATGACATGATTGTAGGGAATTTTTTCAAAGATGTAAAATACAATTCCTATTGTATAAAATAAACCTCCTGCAAACAACAATGCCACACCGTTGGTTCCTATTAAACTTGAAAGATTCGAAAAGTCAAATACAATCAACCAGCCCATAACTACATACAATAATGTAGAGAAGATTTCAAACTTACCAGTAAAGAACAACTTTAAA
>JBGTDZ010000434.1:0-6698 GCA_041748055.1 Aquaticitalea sp. | reverse complement strand
TTTAACTTGTACTATCGGTTTAGGAGGAAAAACCTGCTTAACAATAATCTGTACTTTTCGATTGAGCCCTCGAATTTTATCAATATTTTCTTCTTGAACTAAATTGAGGAGAACCTCTCCTTTTCCATCAACATTAATGATCACGGATTCATCAAATTCGTTGTTGGAAAAAATAGCGCGGATGTTATTGGCGCGATCATTTGAAAGTTTCAAATTATAATCTTGATTGCCTCGGTCATCACAGAAACCATAAATGGATATTTTTTCAATGTCCATGGTTTCTATTTCAGATAAGAACGCCAATAATTTGAGGTGTTCTGATTCAGGAACCTCAGACTTATCTGTATCAAAATACACCTCGTGAATCAACTCTTTTTGAGCCAACACAGCATGTGACAGTAAAAAGAAAAAAATTACAAAGGTTTTCATTGGTTGTTGAAAAGCACTATAAATATAGTAAATTTTGAATTTTATTCAATTTTAATCCCTATAAATTCAAATAACTTGAAAATTTGATGGGATTTTTAAATAATTCAGCACTCTTCTGAATTTCTGTATTATGCGCAATATAAAAAGTATACAATCCTTCTCTGTAAAAATAACGTTTGACAATTTCGTCAGACAGCAGCGCTAATAATTGGGTTTTATTTTCGTCAATTGCCTTGTTCTTATAATTTTGCAACGAAGAAATCAAATCTTTGTAATCCGTATCAATCACAGCGTTTAAGTCTTCTTCATTAGCCACTAATAGAGCATTTTCAAAGGCCTTTTCGGTTTTGGTTTCAAAAGCGAAATTATTTGATTTCAGATAAGTTTTAAAAGCATCGAAATCATTTTCTGTTAATTTAAAGTTGATTAAATCTTCCATCGAATTACTGTAATAGAATTTTGTTGCATAGTCAAATACCAAATTTTCATCTAGAATTGCAGAGGTGATCGGACTGATTTTGGAAGCTTCCAATTCAATATCTGGTTGAATGCCTCCGCCATCGTAAACTGTTCGCCCTCTGCGGGTTTTGAAAGCGTTAAAATTTTCCTGACTGATTCGGGCTGCATTTCCATCTTTATCCCTATTCCAATAATCCAAAGCTTGAATACATCTACCGGAAGGTGTATAATATCGGGAAATGGTGATTTTCATCTGAGTGCCGTATACCAAAGGTTTTGGTCGCTGTACGAGGCCTTTCCCAAAACTACGGGAGCCAATAATGACGGCCCTATCCATGTCCTGCAAAGCACCTGCGACAATCTCGCTTGCAGAAGCACTTTTGCTATCTATCAGAACAATCAGCGGAATTTCAGTATCGGCGGCATCTTTTTGGGTGAAATACGTTTTATTGTATTTCTCAACCTTCGATTTGGTTGTCACCACCAATTGATTTTTAGGAACGAATATATTGACTATGTCAATAGCTTCGTTCAGCAATCCGCCCCCATTGCCGCGCAAATCCAAAATTAATTTTTTTGCACCCTTGCCTTTAAGGTTCTTAACTGCTGAGAGTGTTTCTTGTGAAGCTTTTTCCCCGAATTTACGGAGTACTATATATCCAATTTCATCATCAATCATTGAAAAATGGGGCACATCGTGGATGTCTACTGATTCACGTTTTATGCTTGCTGTTTCGGTTTTCCCTTGTCTCAAAAATGTAAGGACAACCGTTGTGCCTGCAGCTCCCTGAAGGAGGTTTCCAGCATCGTCCTTAAAATCGGCAACCACTACGTTGTCGACTTTTATGATTTCGTCGCCAGCTTTTAAACCCGCCTTATCTGCGGCATAATCCTTGTACGGCTCCACAATAACCAACTTATCCTTAAGAGTCAATACGCTGGCCCCAATGCCGGTATAGTCGCCCGTATTGTTGATCCGAGCATCCTCAACATCTTGTTCGTTGTAAAAGTTGGTATAGGGATCCAAATCCTGGAGCATACTTTTGATTGCCGTATCCATAAGCTCACCGGGATTGGTATCATCGACATAGTTCATGTTGAGCTCTTTGTAAAGGGTTGTGAAAATCTCGATTTGTTTTGCGATTTCAAAAAAATCACCTTTGTAGAATGCCGTTCCCGAAAAGAAAATGGTCAAGGCCAAAATTGGAATCAGGAATCGTTTGGTCAATAATTTTTTCATTGCGATTATTAGTTTAGTCAGGAAATCTTTTGTAGAAATTTTTCAAATAATTGGGTCATTGTTAAATTCAAAGCGTCAAAATCTGTTCCATCTTTACCAATGTACAATATCATAAACGCATATGATGCAGAAAAATTGTTAAAATATGTTCCTTTTTGAAGTCTGTACACCTCTCTCATCAAGCGCTTGATTCTATTTCTGTCCACTGCTTTTTTAAAATGTCGTTTGCTCACGGAAACACCCGCTTTAATTTTTATTCCATCATCAAAAACAGTGTTCAAGTACACCAAACGTAACGGATAAACTGCAACGGTTTGCCCTTCGGCAAATAATCGCGCAATGAGCTTTTCACTTTTGAGCTTTTCCTTTTTATTAAAAGTAAATTTCATGTAAAGCCAAAGGTAGTGAGGTTGGACAAATAAAAAAACCGCCAATAAAAGCGGTTCCTTAATATTTTTGATTAGTGATTGTTTACATTTTGTTGTTGTCCCTGTTCACATCAGCCATAAAACCATTTGGATCGATTGTCACGGAATTTATGGATGCTTTCGCTTTATCAATTGTAAATTCATACGTGGGATATGCCCAAGCCCAATCATTCAATATGGTGGCCGAAGTGGGTTTTGTGCCATACATCATTCGCAAAGGAATGTGGAATTGTTGTTTTGTTCCATCGGTGTATTCCACTTCAATATCCAAAGGCATCGGCATCAGTCCAATACGCTCAAGGGTTACATATGTTCCTGTTCCTTTGCTTTCAATGCTTTTAACTCCATAGTCAATCGTGTTTGTGGTCTGGGTCCAGTCCATTAAGTACCAATCCAATTCGAGTCCGGAAACCCGTTCTGCCAACCGAATGACATCCAATGGTTTAGGGTGTTTAAATGACCATTCCTGAAAATATCTTTTAAGGGTTTTTTCTAGATTTGCTTCTCCAATAACATAACCCAATTGGGATAAAAACACTTCGCCCTTACTGTAGGCGGATATCGAATAGGCTTGATTGAATTCATATCTATCGGCATGGGTGCCTTGTGGCTGTTCTTTCCCCGAAGTTGCCAAAAAAGTATAACCCCGGTAAGCATTTGTGAATGGATTGACCTTGTTTGTTTTGTAGATATGGTCCATGGCCTTATCTTCTATATAGCTGGTAAAACCCTCATCCATCCAAGAATGTTTGGACTCGTTGTTTGCCAGTAAAAACTGAAACCAAGTGTGGGCCATCTCGTGGGCAGTGACACTTATCAATCCATCCAATTTTCCTTCGCCCACAATCAGTGTGCACATCCCATATTCCATTCCGCCATCACCAGCCTGAATCACTGAGTATTGATCATACGGGTAGTTGCCTACGGTTTCACTATAATACTGCATCAGTTGTGCTGCAACGGGTTGCAATTTTTTCCAATTTTCCTTTTTATCGGCAGGTAAAGTGTTTTTATAAAAGAAATGCAGTATTGGACCATTTTCAACCTGATGTTTATCATGAATATATGCAGGGTCTGCCGCCCATGTAAAATCGTGAACATTGGGAGCTTTAAAATGCCAGGTTAGGGTATTGCCATTTTGTTTTTTTACAACATCGGTTTCGTAGCCGTGACCGATTTCATTTGGATTTTGGAGATAGCCCGTACCTCCAATTGTGTAATTCCTATCAATTGTAATTTTTACATCAAAATCACCCCAAACACCATAAAACTCCCTAGCTATATAGGGATTGGCATGCCAACCTTCATTGTCATATTCTGCCAATTTTGGATACCATTGAGCCATCGATAGGGCAACACCCTCTTTATTGTTTCGACCAGATCGGCGAACCTGAACAGGAACCTGAGAGTCAAATTGCATGTCGAATGTTGTAATCCCACCAGGTTGAATCGGCTCGTTCAGTTCCACAACCAAAATAGTGCCTACGGTTTCAAATTTCACGTCGTTTTTATCCTGCTTCAGTGACTTCACCCTGATATAGCCTATTTCATGTGGCTCTAATTTACTGATACGACTTTCATATTTGGGATTTTCCTTGGTTCCAAGATTATTGACCATGCGTCCATCTGGATCAGCTATGCTTTTTAATCGCGCATCCATTTCGCTATTCGGTTGAAAGGCATTTGGATATAAATGATAGAACACCCGTGTTAAGACATCAGGCGAATTATTCGTGTAGACCAATTTTTGGATTCCAGTATATTGATAAGTTTCAACATTCATATCAATTTCCATAGTGTAGTCAACATGTTGTTGCCAATAGGTACCATTAATTGTGGACTTTTTATCGTTTTGAGAGTAGAAAAAAGTACTCAAAAAAATCAGACTTAACGAAAAAATGTATTTGGGGTGTAACTTCATATTTCAGTTAACTTAAAAAACCTCCCAACGATTAAATTGAAAGGTTTTTGTTTTAATGGATTTATTTGCTTTTTGCTATTTCACTTGCCATAATCAAGGCATTGTAGGCATTGGCGGTTCGTCCAGATTTTGACAGGGTATTGAATGATTTTACATTATTTGCATCACCGGATACAATCACCTTTGTGGTCAAAGCGAGACCGGATTGAAGGATAATGTCTTTTACCTGTGAGGCTTTGAGGTTCGGATATTGTGAGCGGATCAATGCCGCAATTCCCGCAACAGCAGGAGAGGCCATGGATGTTCCACTATTGAGTTCGTATTCATTTTGCGGAGTGGTTGAATAGATTTTCCCTCCTGGAGCAAACACGTCTACATTGATAATGCCATAATTGGAAAAACCCGATACCATTTTGGTTCCGTAAGCTGATTCCAATGAACCAACCGTAATAAATGAGCTAGACACTTCTTTGCCATTGTTCACTTGATCATTGGGAAAGTTGTATTTCACATCCAAATCCTCACCATCATTACCAGCGGCATGAATGAAAATCACATCTTTATCGGATGCATATTTAATGGCATCCCTAACCCAATCGCTGTGAGGGGAAAAGGATTTTCCAAAACTTCCGTTAATGACCTTTGCGCCATTGTCTACTGCGTATCTTATGGCGAGGGCAACATCTTTGTCATATTCATCACCATTGGGCACTGCTCTAATTGCCATAATCCTAACATTGTTGGCCACTCCGTTTGTGCCTTTGTTATTATTGCGCTCTGCTGCAATGATGCCCGCTACGTGAGTTCCATGACTTTCAGTTTTTAACGTTGGTTTAACCTTGCCATTGCCATAGCCGGGCTTGTCATTCAAAATATCTGGATTGTCCCCTGTTTTGCGGCCTTTAAAATCTTTGTTGAGATGATAGTTTAAACGGTCATTAATCTCCAACAGACCATCATTGATTTCTTTTTGGAATTCAGAAACCGAATCCATTTCTAAGCTATAAACGTATTTGATAATTGATACTGATTGCAAAAGAGATTGATCGGTGGTTGTTATCGCATTGACCTCTTGCTGTGTGTAATCGTTCTTTTTTAAATATTTAGACACCACTGCATCAGCGCCAGATACTTGTTGCTTTATTTGCTCATATTGCACCTTGTTTTCCGTGTATTTTTGAACTTCTTGAGAATAAAGGCTTTGAGCTTCAGCGTATCTTGGATTGCTGGTGTCGCCACTAGCCAGTAATCGCACATACTCCAATTGCTCGTTATAAGCATCTCCAAGAAAATTCCAACCATGGATGTCATCGACATATCCATTGTTGTCATCATCTTTACCATTGTTTGGAATTTCTTTGGTATTGGTCCAAATGACATCATCCAAATCCTCATGGTCGATATCTATTCCCGAATCAATGACCGCCACGATGGTGGTTTGCCCTTTTTTGTTTTTAATAATTTCACTGTACGCCTTATCCACGCTCATGCCAGGAATGGTATCTTGTGCAAGGTCTAGATGTCCCCAAGTATTTTTTTGGGTTTCTGTTAATTCAGAAGTCTTAAGAGGCATCGTATCAATATTTTCGACAGGAGTTGATAGGACGCCGGTGGAAGCGCCTCCGCAACCAAAAATTAATGTTGCCGCAAAAGCCGTAAGGAATAATGGTTTTAAATGAATGTTCATCGCTAATTTATTGTTAAGTGAATATTTCTTTAGTTGTAAATACATCTTTTATACGAACCCCTTTTTCTGTGGTTTCGACAGTAATAATTTGATTGTGTGCATCATGTTCCAGAAACAGGTAGAAATGCCGATCGGCCGCCATGGTTAGGAATTTTTCCTTTTCGTCCAAAGTCATTAAAGGACGCGTGTCATAGCCCATCACAAAAGGGATTGGCAAATGTCCTGCTGTCGGTAACAAATCTGCCATGAAAGCTATTGTTTTATCCTGATACTGTATCAACGGAATCATTTGTTTGTCGGTATGGCCATTGGCGAAGAAAATATCAAATCCCAACTCCGAGTTTTTCAATAATGCATCATCTGGCAGTGATGTAAATTTCAATTTGCCGCTTTCTTCTATGGGAAGAATGTTTTCTTTCAAAAAAGATGCTTTTTCACGATTGTTGGGCTCTGTGGCCCATTTCCAATGGTCTTTATTGCTCCAATAATAAGCATTTTTAAACGAAGGTTCATATCCTGTTTTTTCCTTGTTCC
>JBGTDZ010000433.1:0-6638 GCA_041748055.1 Aquaticitalea sp. | reverse complement strand
ACCATCTCTATTGGCTTCATTGTGTGCCTCTAGCAGGGCTTTCCGATACCGTAGCGTTTCTTCAATTTGATTTTTCTCTGTAATATCAATACTAATTCCAGTGAGCGTTTCGGCTTCGCCTTTATCATTATAATAATATTTCCCAACCGAACGAATACAACGGAGCGCACCATCATTAGCCCTGTTGATGCAGTAATCTACCTCAAACAAAGCATGGTTAACTTTTGTTTCTTCAACTATTTTAAAAACTTTTTCTTTGTCGCCGGCATCAATAACCTTATGCCAGTCTTCATAAACAATATCTTCTCGATTTTCATCATATCCCCACATTGTTTTGTGCAAGGCACTCCATTCTAATTTTCCTGATTTAACATCCAACGACCAGGTGCCAACGTTGGCAGAATCGGTGGCAAGCTTTAAGTACGATGCCATTTGCCGCATTGAGGTTTCGCTCACTTCAATTTGTTTGCGGGCTTCAACCTGTTGAGTAACTTCCACTGAATGAGACATCAATCTTTCTGTATTTCCTTTTTCATCCTTCAACGGCTGTAATACAACGTTATAATAGCCCAAAACCAGTTTGCCTGTATTTTTATTCATTATTTCAACAGGAAATTCATTAGCGCTAAATCCTTCGCCTGTTGAAAAAACAGTATTAATAATATCTATTAGACCCTGTTGTTCAAATTCTGGAAAAAGTTCCTTCACCGTTTTGCCAATGGTTATTTTTCTATCAACTAATTTTTCGTATTCAGCATTTGCGAATTCATAAATTTGGGTGTCGCCTTTTAAAATGGCAATTGCTGCCGGGGCATCCATAAATGAATTGTAAAGCACCATGCGCTCCTTGCTTAAAAGCTGTTCGCTTTCTGTAAGCAACTGGTGAGCAACTATCTCTTTTGTGACATCCTGCAAGGTCCCATTAAAACGGTAAGCAATGCCCACATCATTAAAAGATGCCAGTCCTTTTGCCCGGACAATTCTTTCATTATTTGTTTGCGGATGAATGATTGTATAAATAATGTCGTAATGCCCTCCGGATGAGAATTGCATAGCATTTTCAATAGCGGATAATACCTTGTCCCGGTCTTTCTCTGCAATTACTGCCAAGGCAAGCGGCAATTCTATTTCTTCGTCGGGGTGTAAACCAAACCATTCTTTTAAACGGCTGTTGCCTCTAAATTTATTAGTAACTGGGTTCAAATCCCAGGTACCCAATTCAGTTGCTTCTATGGCATATAGTAATTGTTGTTCACTGTCTTTAAGTGCCTTTACAGCTTTTACTTTTTCAGTGGTTTCAATTACCGTAACCAACACGCCACCTACTTCACCATCTTCTAACCGGATAGGACTGTAAGAGAAATCAAAAACACATTCTTCCACAAAACCATTCCTATCTAAATGCAAAATAAAATCGGGGAAACCAACCGGCGTACCCTCCATTACGCCCTCAAACATTGGCCCTATGGTAGGCCATATTTCGGCAAAAGTCTGGCGAGTGCTGATGCCCAAGGCCTGCGGATGTTTTGTGGTGCCAAGGATGGGACGGTAACCATCGTTATACAATTGGATATACTCTTTGCCCCAGGCAATGTACATGCCAAAAGGAGTATCGAGCATGATACGTACTGCAATACGCAAGCTTGTCGGCCATGTGTTTGGATCGCCCAATGGCGTTTTATTCCAATCTCGGGCTCTGATGAGTTTGCCCATGTCTCCACCACCCTCTAAAAAACTGTGTTCTGACTCTATACTTACCATAGTTTATTTAGCCTCTATAATAAATTGGTCTATTGAGTTGGGTTGCAGTGCATCATTACCGATAAGCGTGATAGCTTTCCCTATCATTCGTTTTAAATTTTTAAATTCGGATGGTTTTTGAATATAGTAATTTACTCCTATTTCGTAGAGGTCTATGACCATTGTAGTTTCAAGAGAAGTGGAAATAATTACAAGTGGAATTTTCGATAATTCATCTGACGATTTAATTTCTACCACACATTCCATTCCAGATTTTCTAGGCATGTTGAGATCAATAAAAATAATATCAGGTTTTTGGCTAGTTTTAGATGATAATAAACCCATAAGTTCTCCGCCATTACTCACTTTATCAAAGGTTACGGGCAGGTCTATAATTGCTTCCTCAAAAAAGGCACTATCATCCAGGTCGTCATCAGCCAATAATATGTGTAGTTCTCTTTGTTGCATTTTATAAAAGTTCAATTAAAATTGTCAGGCAAATGTAACCACATTGCGATGACACTTACTTAAGTACTAATTTAGCAATAAATTTTATATTGTTTAGGGTGACATTCAAACACAATTCAAAAATCTAGAAATTAAACATCTCCAACTAATATCTAACATCTATCATCTAATAAAAAAAAACCCCCCAGAATATCTGAAGGGTCTTTTCTCTTGATGGGATGCAACACAAATTATGAAATATCCTCAAGTCTTTTTACTCTGTTCAATGTGCCTTGGATGTCGCCCAACTGCGATTGCAGCTCTTGGGTGATTTCCGGAGCAAGATTGTGTTTTTGCAATACATCTTGGTATTCTTCCACACTTGCCTTTTCACCTCTTATGACTTCTTCCAATACAGCTTCATCTTCGTTACCTGCTACCGAGCTTTTGATATCAATCCATGCACGGTGCAGACTACCGGCAACGCTACCGCTTTCTTTTGGTTTTTCACCCAATTGACGCAATCTATTGTCAATGGTGGTGGCAAAACGGCTTCTTTGTGCTGCCTGCTCCGCTAAAAAGCTTTTAAGCGCCGGATTTTTGGCATCCTTCATGGCTTTTTTATAGCCTTTCTCAGCATCATAGTTCTTTTCAATGATTCCTTGCAACACATTTACAGTGTTTTTATGTGTTTGTTCTTTTGCTTCTTCTAATGTGGTTTTCATGATTTTTGTTTTTTAAGTTTATTCTAAATTACAACTTTCTTATCCTAATTTTCTTAATGATTTCCCATTTGGGAAGTGTTTAACAGCAGTGGTTAAGGAATGTTAAAACGACATTATCTTACAATACAAAATTGCCAAACAGGGTCTCCAGCTCCTTTTGTGGATCTTCACACAGCCCAGAGTGCGTGTCCGAACTTTGAATGATGGTACTCCTGCAAGCTGCAAGCCAACGGAACCGATCGGCGAGTTCCAATTTGCCAATGGCGCCTCCTGAAGGTGCGCCTTTACAGATCAATTCCCAGGAATGAAGATGGTCATTTAATAAATCGATGTCCATTTCTTTGGAAAAAACCTCCAACTTCTTTGGGTCGAGTTTATAACGCACATCCAAAAATTGCTTGCGTTTGCAAAAAACAATTACGCCAACATTAAAGAATTCTTCACGTTCTACTTTAGGCACAACCCTTATAATCGCATATTCAAATATGTCTTTATCTTGCATCTTCAGCTTCTTTAATTAGTGAATCCATTAGCGCCAGTTTGGCCCGTAAATAAGTGAGATAGTTGGCACGCATGGTATCGGTGGTCAAGGCATCGGACTCATTGCGCAACCAATCTTCGGGGATGCTGTTTATGATGGATTGAATAAATTCATCCGTAAGTATGGCTTTCACTTCTTTGGCAACATCGTGGAGTTTGGTGGCCTGCGATAACAGGACGTGATCTTTAACCAAAGGAAACGTCCGCGTCAAATGGTTCTCCCACGTGTCCCACTGATGGTGAAAATAAAAACTGGCACCATGGTCTATCGCCCATAACTCGTGGTTCCAATACAACAAGTTGGTGTTCTTGGCGGTTCGGTCAATATTGCTGATGAGGCTGTCCAGTAACACCACTTTGCTGGCGGTCATGGCATCTACTTGGGTTACCAATGGATCATAAGTAATGGCGCTCGACAAAAAATGCAGTCCTAGGTTAAGGCCTACACTAAACTTCAACAAGTCCTGAATCTCTTCATCAGGCTCGGTCTTACTAAAGGAATCATCGAGCTGCATAAACACCAACTCCGGTACCTTAAGCCCGATGGCCCTTGCCAACTCGCCGCCGATGAACTCCCCAACCAGAGCCTTGGTGCCTTGACCAGCGCCCCTGAACTTCAGCACATAATGGAACCCATCATCGGCCTTTACAATGGCGGGGAGTGACCCACCTTCGCGTAGGGGCTTAACATATTGCACCACGTTTACCATTCTAATGTCCAAGGTATTCATCTCTGCTAAGATATAAAAGTTTAAGGTCTGATAGTTGTGCCGAAGTCTTTCTATTTGTCATTTACTTAACAGTAATTCTTAATGCTTGTTAAAATAAGCAACCTTAAAAATCGGCAAAACACAAACTTAACACGTATTTAATCTACAAATTCTGTTAGAAAATCCGCTCATAGAAAACTTCTACAATTATAGGGTTTACAGAGGGTTTGAGCCTTTATAAAACCTAAAATCTACTTCTTACAACCACCAATCGGAAAGCAAAACCCATCAAATCGATCTTTTCTTTCTTTTCCTGCCGTCCAGAATGAATATTGAACTCGTATGTATGGTTCAATTTACAATGTCATCAATAATCATATAGCCCTCATATATAAATAATGGAAAACAACATAAAAACTCAAAACATCATAAACGAACCAACCTCAAATAACAAATACAAGCCATCAATAATCAGTAAAACAAACACTACAAAGTCCGATTCCAGTACCACTACCACTTCGAGCTTTCTCATTCAGGGAGGTACGTTTCTTTTGATGATAGTGGCCTTATTTTATGTATATGCTTTGCAGCATGATTTTGCAGAATTGCATTCCGAACGTATCAATTCCTCATGGGGAATCATTTTAATCAGTATCGGTGCCGTTTTGTTGGCCTTCAAGGCTGGGATGTTCCTTTATAGTTTATACCTATACTTCGGTTACAGATCTATTCCTTCGGTTACCGATGAGGAATTGCCCACTTGTACCGTCATCGTTCCAGCATATAATGAAGGCAAACAAGTGTATGATACCCTCATGAGTTTGGCAGCAAGTGACTACCCTGGAGGGAAATTACAGTTGCTCGCCGTGGATGATGGCAGTAAGGACAATACTTGGGAATGGATGCTGGCTGCCAAAAAGACCTTGGGGGAACGTGTAACAATTTACCAACAGCCAAAAAACCAAGGCAAGCGCCATGCCCTCTACCGTGGGTTTAATTTGGGAACAGGCGAGATTTTTGTCACCGTGGACAGCGATTCGATTGTAAAGACGGATACGCTCCGAAATTTGGTAAGTCCCTTTATCACGAACCCGAATTGTGGTGCAGTCGCGGGAAACATTCGAGTGCTGAACAATAAAAAAGCATTACTTCCCAAAATGCTCGATGTGAGTTTTACCTTGAGTTTTGAATTTGTACGCTCTGCGGAGAGCCAACTCAACTCCGTGCTTTGCACGCCGGGTGCATTGGCAGCTTATCGCGCCACGGCCGTGTTTGCTTGTCTACCTCAATGGATTGACCAAAAATTTATGGGCAGACCTTCCGATATTGGTGAAGACCGTGCCATGACCAATATGATTTTAAAGCAGGGACACCATGTACTGTTTCAGCGCAACGCCTATGCCTTTACCAATGTGCCGGAAAAATACTCTGGTCTCTATAAAATGTTCATTCGCTGGGGGCGCAGCAATGTGCGGGAAAACATCGAAATGGGTAAATATGTCTTTACCAACTTTAAAAAGGAATCCAAACTTGGCACACGATTGTTGTTTCTGGGCCAATCCATAGAGATCGTGATGACTTATCCCTTCATGCTGATCATGTTATTTTTTGTGGCAACCCATCCCATCCTTTTTTTGAGTTCCACCTTGGTGAGCATCCTTGTGTTGTCAAGTTTTCCGGTCTTGTTTTATGGCAAACGTTATAATTTCGCTGAATCCTTTTGGGCATACACCTACAGTATTTTATATACGTTTGGTCTGTTCTGGATCACGCCCTATGCCATTGTGACTGCCGGGAAAAGTGGTTGGTTGACGCGTGGCTGATGGATTACATCACATACAATACAGTAAAAGCGCATTCTTAACGATGCGCTTTTATTTTTTTAGAAACTTATTATGTATAAAGATTGCACTTCTTTGTGGTTGTCTTCAAAGCAGGAGAATGTCCACTTAATCAATCCCAAATTCAAGCTTCATGGTAATGGTGGCCGTTTTCATTTTTGAAGAGGTATTGAAAGTACCGCCCCAAGCATAATCCTCATCAGAGTTTTGACCGATGATTTGGAAAATTCCCATTTGGGCATTTTTCAATTCCCCTATTTCGGCTCCAGAGTTTGTGGCAATGTTTTCAGCACGTAGCCGTGCATCCTTTGTAGCCGAGGCAATCATCTCAATTTTCAATTCAGACATTTGGGTATAGTAATATTGAGGGCTGCTAGAATAAAATTCCACACCCAGATTGATTAACTCAGTGACTTCCCTCGCAATGCTTTCAATCTTCTCCACCTCTTTGGATTCGATGGTCACCTGTTGTGTCAAATTGTATCCCGAGAAAGTGGAAATGTGGTTCCCGTTGCTATCATAACTAGTGTCATACTCTTTGTTGATGTTTACGGATGAGAAAACTATCTCTCCGGCGGCCACACCTTTAGAGGTTAGATAATCCTTAATGTTTTCCTTATCCGTTTTTAATAATT
>JBGTDZ010000432.1:0-6897 GCA_041748055.1 Aquaticitalea sp. | reverse complement strand
AGCTGATTTTTCTCATTTGCAAAAATCAAGAAGACTTTTAGTTCACTATGTTGTGTTAAAAATTCTTTCACCTTGTCGATTCCCATTGCTTTAAATGCAGTTGCATAACCATCAGCTGTCATACAATCTTCGGCAATCACTGAAATACTTAAAAGATTGGTTTTGCTTGGATAGCCTGTTTTGGTATCGATGATATGTGAATAGCGATTCCCTTGCGCGTCTACTTTGAATTTTCGGTACGTTCCTGATGTTGCCATGGATTCATCTTTTAGCGAAATCGATTTTAAGATGGATTGTGTCCCGTCAAAATGTGGCATCTCAATGCCAACTTTCCAAGGTTGTTGCTTTTCTAGATTCTCACCTTTATTTCTAATCTCCCCACCGATTTCTACCAAATAATTTTGGATGTTTTTTCGTTCCAGAAATTCTCCAATCAAATCAACGCCATAGCCTTTTGCAATCGCATTAAAATCAATAAAGGATTCTTTTTCTTTTACTATTTTGCCGTCTCTTAATCCCACGCGGTTAAACCCAACGGAACGCATCAAGCTATCTATCTTTATACTATCGAGATTCACTATTTTACCTTCAGGACCAAAATCCCAAGCGTTGACCATTTTTCCAATAGTAGGATCAAAGGCCCCTTCGGTAAATCTGTAAATTTCTTTTGATTTGTTAAACACTTTGATGAAATGCTCATCTACTTCAACGACTTCATTTCTGTTTATTTTTGAAATATCTGAGTTGTCTTGATATGTAGACATTGAATTGTTAATCACTAAAAACAAACTGTCAAACTGCTTTTGATAATCTTCATTGTCTTCTGAATAATATTTCACTGAATAGGTTGTCCCAAAGACTTCGCCGACTAGTTGGGTATTTTTGGGTTCTTCCTTACATGAAAAAATACTGAGACCGATAAAGGCTATTAAAAGATATTTCATTTAGTTGAGGTTAGTATCAATGACTTGTATGCCATTGTATTCAATCAGGTATTCCTCGTTTAAAAAAACGGGCAAATCTTCTCCTTCCACATTTCCCAAGCCAACACCGGCGTACAAAACCTTGGCATCCTTTTCCCTAGCGTGATTTTTGAAAGTCTCCATCCAAATGACATCGTAATTATTTGGGTTTTCCGGTAAAATAACGACGCGGACAACAACAAAAAAATACTGTTTATTTTTATCCATGCACACAAATTGCGGATGCTTTTTAAGCTTGCTATTGATGGCGATAAATTCAAAACCACGTTGTTCTAAATCCTTGCCAACATGGTTCATGGCTAGGTTGTGAAGTTCCTGTTCTGTCAAAGGTTTTCCCATGTAACAAAAGTACGAAATGACATAATATTCAATACCTAACATATTTGAAATATTTATACTTGAGCCAAATAAATCCATAATGTAGCATGTCTTAATTGTTAAAATTAAATCTACTGCCATTAAAATTGACATAATTTAGTATCTTCATCTATCAAAAATATGCCGCTATGCAAAATCCCTTAAGACTCGAAAATGCCATAAAGAAATTGTACAATGCTTTTCACAACAATACATTGCATCCCGAATGTTGCCAGCAATGTGCGGTGGGGAACATTTTGGACAATAAGGACTCCTGGAAACATTTGAGCGACAGTCACGGTTCATTACAGCTGAATTATCTTGGGTTGGTACATCAAAATTTGGGCAGGAAGTTCAACGGCTATTCACCTATTGAATTACTACAAATGGAGGCAACTTTCTTAAAAGGTTGTGGCTATGTGCTTCCATTGCATCATAAAAACAGAAAGCCAAAAAACCCAACGAATAAAGATAGGATGTTCAATGGTTTGTGCGAAACGGTCGCATTTCTTTGTGCGCTTGACAAGGTTGACAATGTCATGGATTATTCAAAACTATTTGAGTTTGAAAATGACAGACCTCGGTATATCTTAAATGAAGTACGGTCATAAAAAAACCCAACACGTTGGTATTGGGTTTTATTTTATTTATTTGGAAAATTAACCTCCAAAGTCATCAAAACGGATGTGTTCATCAGGAATTCCGTAATCCTCGCCCATTTTTTGGACTGCTTGGTTCATCAATGGTGGACCACAGAAATACAATTCGATATCTTCCGGTGAATCATGATGTTTCAAATAATTATCAATCACACAATTGTGAATAAATCCTACAAAACCATCGCCAGGTGCATCTATATTTTCCTTTACTTTCCAATTGTCTTCTTCCATAGGTTCGGACAGTGCCAAGTAGAATTTAAAGTTAGGGAATTCGCGTTCCAACTCATTAAAATGTTCCAAATAAAACAATTCACGTTTTGAACGACCTCCATACCAATAGGTAACTTTTCTACCGGTCTTCAAAGTTTTAAACAAATGGTATAAGTGCGAACGCATCGGTGCCATCCCAGCACCACCACCAACATACAACATTTCAGATTCTGATTCGTTGATGAAGAATTCGCCATATGGTCCAGAAATAGTCACTTTATCACCTTGTTTCTGATTGAAAATATAAGATGATGCAATTCCAGGATTTACTGACATCCAATCGCCTTTTGCCCTGTCAAATGGCGGTGTTGCAATACGTACATTTAACATGATTTCACGTCCTTCTGCAGGATAAGAAGCCATAGAGTAAGCTCTTTCAACAATCTCGGTATTTTTCATGACCAAAGGCCATAACTTGAATTTGTCCCATTCCGCTTTAAACTTATCTGGAGTTTCATGTTCTTCAGGATGTGCAGTAATATCCATATCTGCAAATTTAACTTCACATGGGGGAATTTCAATTTGGATATAACCCCCAGCTTTGTAGCCCATATCTTCAGGAATCTCAATAACAAATTCTTTAATAAAGGAGGCCACGTTATAATTTCTCACAACCGTTCCTTCCCACTTTTTGATACCGAAAACCTCTTCAGGAATGGTGATTTCCATATCCTGTTTCACTTTAACTTGACAGGACAAACGTGCGCCATGTTTCAATTCGCTACGAGTAAAGTGAGGCGTTTCTGTTGGAAGTGCTTCTCCGCCACCCGATAAGACGTGACACTCACATTGAATGCAAGTACCACCTCCACCACAGGCAGACGGCAAAAATATTTTGTTGTTGCCCAAAGTGGAAAGCAAAGTTCCCCCAGAAGAGACTTCGATTGTTTTCTCGCCATTAATGGTGATTTTTACCGGCCCGGATGGGGATAATTTTTGTTTTACAAAAAGTAATATGCTCACCAATAATAGCGTGATGACTAAAAAAGCAACTACAGTTGCGACTACGGTTCCTAATGTTCCTGCTGCTAATAAAATCATCTTATTCGTTTACTTTAATGGGGTTCAACGTTTTGTTGTCTTCTTTTTTAGGCTGTAATTGAGATACTTCCTTATCACCTTCTTGAACTGTGGTTCCTTTGGTTACTTCAGGTTCGTCACCACCTGTCAACATCCCTCCAAAACTCATAAATCCAATGGCCATTAAGCCTGTGATGATAAAGGTTATTCCCAAACCTCTCAAAGCTGGTGGCACATTTGAGTATCTGATTTTTTCACGAATCGCTGCAATGGCCAGAATTGCCAAAAACCAACCAATTCCAGATCCTACGCCGTAAGTTGTTGCCAATCCTAAAGAAGGGATTTCTCGGGACTGCATGAACAAAGAACCACCAAGAATGGCGCAGTTTACTGCTATCAAGGGTAAGAATATCCCAAGGGAATTGTATAAGGATGGCGAGAATTTTTCAACCACAATTTCAACCAATTGTACCATCGTTGCTATGGTAGCAATGAACATAATGAATGATAGAAAACTCAAATCGTAATCTGCATATTCTGCTCCCAACCATTTTAATGCACCTGGCTGCAATAAATACTGATCCAACAACCAGTTTAAAGGCACTGTGATTGCCAAGACAAAAATCACAGCCGCTCCTAAACCTACAGCTGTCGTAACTTTTTTAGATACGGCCAAATATGAGCACATTCCAAGGAAGGTTGCAAATATCATGTTGTCTATAAAAATCGATTTCAAAAATAATTCTACGTATTCCATTTTATAAGTTATAAGTTCATAAAGTTTAAAATGCCTAAAGTTATTTGTCAGTTGTCTTCAACTTTTAACTTTGAGTACTTAAGTCACCTTCAACTTTAATTAATCTTCTATTAAAGTTTTATTCCTACTACGTTGTATCCAGATAAGGACACCGACGACGATTAATGCCATTGGTGACAACAACATAAATCCGTTGTTTTCGTATCCTAAAGCGTACAATCCTGATAATTCTCCTGGGATTGGATTTCCTAATACGGGAAATCCTAACAAGGTTCCCGATCCTAACAATTCCCTGAAGAAACCTACAATAATCAATATCAATCCATATCCTGCGGCATTACCAATACCATCCAAGAAGGATCGCCAAGGTCCGTTTGCCAAAGCGAAGGCTTCAAAACGCCCCATAATAATACAGTTGGTAATAATCAATCCCACAAAGACGGATAAAGTTTTACTTAATTCGTATGCATAAGCTTTCAAGATTTGATCCACCACGATGACCAATGCGGCAACCACAACCAATTGAGCTATAATCCTAATTTTTGATGGAATGATATTTCGCAGCAAGGAAATAACCACGTTACCGATTGCCAACACTGCCATTACAGAAATTGCCATTACAATAGAGGCTTTCAATTCTGCAGTGATTGCCAATGCCGAGCAAATACCCAAAACCTGAATGGTAATTGGATTGTTATCTGCCAATGGATCTAATAATAACTTACCGTCTTTTTTTGATAAAAGTCCCATATTTATGTTTAAAGTTTTAAATACTGTTTAAAGTCTAAAGTACTCAAAGTGCACTATTCCCCCTTCAAAGACTTAAAATAAGGCACGTACAATTTCAAATCACTTCGTATCATGGCTGTAACACCATCGCCCGTAATTGTTGAACCTGCGATGGCATCAACAGCATTATCCAACTTATCAGTGTTTTTTGGATCTGCATTCCCTTTTGCGACTACAATACCTGCAAAATCTCCTGATTCGTCCAACACATGCTCACCAATAAAATCGTCCATAAAGAACCGTTCTTTGATATTGGCACCAAGTCCAGGTGTTTCTCCTTTGTGGTCAAAATAAGCACCTTGAACAACCATATTGTCATCAAGCGCAATATAGCCCCAAATAGCATCCCAGAGTCCTTTGCCATAAATTGGCACCACATAAATTGATTTTCCATCCTTTTCACCGACGAACAATGGTAATTTCCTATCATAACCCGCATCCTTCCCCATTGACTTTTCCTTTTTAACATCAATTAAAAAAGCTTCATCATTTTCTGTCACCTCATCACCTTGAATCACTAATTGTTTGGTGACGTATTTAGAAAAAGCCGCTGGCGCCTTATCTGTAGATATAAACACCGCACTACTTCCCTCATTCTCATTGATTCCCATAGCATACAAAATATTCTGCTGTTTTTCCAATCGAACATTTTCGCTTATGGTTGGTTTTAGGGACGATGCAGTAAAGGCCAACAAAGCGCCAACCACTAAGACCATTCCAATTGCGAACAATATGGTATATACGTTTTTATCTGTTCTATTTTCCATCGTTAAGCTGTTTTAACTTTTAAGCGTTTAATTCGTTTCCTGACATTCCCTTGAATCACATAATGGTCAATAGTTGGTGCAAATACATTCATCAATAGAATTGCCAAAAACACACCTTCTGGATATGCTGGGTTAAACACGCGAATCATGATTGAAATAAATCCGATTAAAAATCCATAAATCCATTTCCCTTTGTTGGTCTGTGATGCAGTAACGGGATCGGTTGCCATATAAACAGCACCAAACAGAATACTCCCTATAATAAGGTGTTCCCAATAAGGCACACTCATCAATCCGTAAAACTTACTGGACTCGGTAATCCATCCGGAATTGACAACACCGTTAAAAATAAGCCCCATTGCCAAAGCACCTACAAGAGTACTGAAGATTATTCTCCAACTTCCTACTTTGGTGAAAATCAAAAATAAGGCACCAAAGATGATCAAGACTTTTGAGGTTTCCCCAACGGAACCTGGAATAAACCCGAGAAACATATCAGATAAACTATACATCAATTCCCGACCTTGCGCATAAGCTCCCAAAATAGTTTCCCCCGAAATGGCATCAACATTCTGTCCTGCAGCAATCATTTGATCTCGTTCCACAGCGCCATGCACCCAAACCTTGTCTCCTGACATCCATGTAGGATAGGCGAAGAACAAAAACGCTCTAATAGTCAAGGCCGGATTAAGGATGTTCATCCCTGTTCCGCCAAAAACTTCTTTGCCAATTACCACGCCAAAAGCTACGGCTACAGCTAACATCCACAATGGGATATCGATAGGGACAATCAATGGCACCAACATTCCGGTGACCAAATAGCCTTCTTCAACTTCATGTTTTTTAATGATGGCAAAAAGAAATTCAATTCCAAGACCAACGCCATAAGAGACTATGACCAATGGCAATACTTTCCAAAGTCCGATGACCAAATTGTTCCAATTCCAAAAGGTGGAATCAAAAAAACCGGTGGCACGACCAATGTCTCCCAAGGCCAAATAATGCTGATATCCGGCATTGAACATTCCAAAAATCAGGCAGGGAATCAAGGCCATGATGACGATGTTCATGGTACGTTTTAAATCGTCTGCCACTTTTATGTGCGTACCATTGTGAGTGGTCTCATTTGGTAAGTATAAAAAGGTATGGAGTGCGTTGAACGCCGGTGCCATCTTAGATCCTTTATACTTTTCTTTTAAGCTGTGTAAACTATTTTTTAAGCCCATTTATAGTGTAAATTTTTTAATCTTTTTCAGTGTAAATACTTTAGGCAGTCGAAACTTTAAGTACTTCAT
>JBGTDZ010000431.1:0-1586 GCA_041748055.1 Aquaticitalea sp. | reverse complement strand
GGGAATTAAATATAATAAAATACAACAGGCAATGCCCCAAATATTAATCCACAATAACTGTGCATATTTACCTTCTGTAAATGTTAACGCTAAAGGGAATATTTCAAAAACCAACAAAAACCCAAAAATCAAGCCACAAATGATGCTCAAATAAAAACTGATTTTAGGTGCTTTCACATTCCAAAATAGAAAAATTGGTGTCAACCCTATCACCATTGTTCCTGATACCGTGGTTGCTGAAAGTACTTCTGCATTTAGAAATATAGGAATAGTTCCTAGGATTGCAACAACAATCATTATGATTCTTCCGAATTTTAAATTCAGTCCCAATTTTAAATCGACGGCCAACAATTTTGAAGACGAGGAAAAAGTGGAATCCAATGTCGAGGCTGCCGATGTAATCATTATAAAATTGATTACGAGCAGAAGGACTACACCAAATGATTTACCAACCTCAACAGCTGCCTGTCCCTCCATGCCTTTTTGTTTTGCATAGACGCCAATAAAACTGAAAAGTAAAATAAATAGAACTCCAAACAAACTTGCCCAAATAAAACTTGTTCTAGTGGTTTTTGGAGAACTCAAAAAGCCTCTATCCGTTAAAACAGGGTCATGGAATGGATAACTAAAGCATTGCAAGAGTGCTGCAAAAAATAAATTGAGTCCCATATCAAAACTCCAAGTGCTTGAAGTTGAAATATCGCTAACTGAAAAATCATTTGTTGAAAAAATTGTGCCAAGAATAATAACCAAAAGGATGGAAAACAAAACCATTTGAATAACATCAGTAAAAATGGAGCTGCTCAAACCACCCTTCAAAGCATAGGCCAAGGTAAGGAATGTAAAAGTGATTATAGCCCAAAAATAAGGTTGGCTTCCAATAGTTCCAAAATAGCTACCAATGACCGTAGTATTGCTCCAAACCTCGTTAAAAAGTCTAATGGAAATTAAGATGGAAAATAGCATCATGGCACCTTTTCCGAAGCGTTTGGTCAAAAATTCATGGATACTTTCAAATCCACCCTTCACACGTAGTTGGTATATGATGATACCGGCTACTGCAAACGACACATAATAAGCCGCATACGCCAAACCTCCCAAAATGCCAAATTCCAGACCTAGATTGGCTGCATTGGTGATGCTTTTTGCCATGATCCAAGAGATGATCAAACTCCCGGCCAGCATAAAACCATTAGGTGATTTTTGACGAAACTTGGCTTTGAAGAATTCGTCTGTTGTTTTTGCCAATGGGGATATAAAAAACAATATCAAACTTGATATAATTATTAATCCCCATTGCCAAGCATAAATGTTTTCCATCAATTACATTCTTTTTCTTGAGATTTTGAAACTCTAAATTATTCTGCCCACCACACAGGAACATTAATGCTGTTGCCATCGGTTGCCGCTGCTGCACTGCTGTAGTTAGCCGCATTGAGGGCAGCTTCTTCGGTTGGATACGGTAGTCTTACAGGAATTAAATTGTTGTTCAAACTCGCCGAAACGGTTCGTAATTCAGGAATTCTGGTGCGTCTATATTCTGTCCAGCCTTCATATCCGTTGATAATATTGGCAATCCATTTTTG
>JBGTDZ010000430.1:0-4809 GCA_041748055.1 Aquaticitalea sp. | reverse complement strand
GGACATTTGGCCGCCATGCTGGGAATAAAAGTAGTGACTCTATGGGGCGTAACCCATCCATTTGCTGGTTTTGCACCGTTCAATCAACCGGAAGCGTATTCATTATTGACCAATAGAAATATTTATCCGCTGATTCCCACTTCAGTGTATGGCAACAAATTTCCCGAGAGTTATAAAAACTGCATGAAGTCTATTTCGCCACAAAGCATCATTGATAAAATAGAATCAATAATTTAATTTAGTCCAATATCTAAAAGCGCAGCGGTCTAGATTCAAGCATCTTTTAAATATCATCATAATCAACACGAATGACAGGTGTAGTAGGATGCGCCTGACATGTTAAAATTAAACCTTCTGCGAGCTCGCTATCAGTCAAAATATTATTTTGGCGCATTCTTACTTCGCCCTCTGTGAGCCTAGCCAAACAACTACTGCAAATACCACCCTGACATGAATATGGGGCATCGAGATTTTCAGCCAAAGCGGCTTCCAGAATGGATTTTTTTTGGTCCATCACAAAGGAAGTTTCTTCATCATCGAGCAGAATGGTTACTTTAGTTTTCCCGTCTATCAGTTTCTTGTCGATAGAAGGTGCCGGTATTGTAACTGTGAAAAGTTCAAACAAAATTTGCGATTCATTGATGCCAAATTCTAGCAAAACATCTTTAACGACATGAATCATAGGCTCGGGACCACATATGTAAAATCGATCAAACTTGGTGTCTTTATAATCGTTTTTCATTAGAAAATTGATTGTGCTTTTTTCAATTCTTCCAAATAACGAATTTTCTTCTTGAGCCTGGCTATACACAAAATGAATCTTAAATCGTTCCTTAAAATGAGTTTGCAACTTTAACAATTCATCTAAGAAAATCGCATCACGAGAAGATTTGTTACCGTATACCAAAACAAAATTGCTGTTTGGTTCGTCTTCCAAAACCGTTTTTAGAATACTCATTACAGGTGTAATTCCGCTTCCCGCCGCAAAAGCAGCTATGGTTCTTGAAAGAGAAGGGTTGGCCTCAAAAACAAAACGGCCATTTGGGCTGCCTACTTCCAAAACATCGCCAACCCTTAATTGTGAATTGGCAAAGGAAGAAAAACTGCCATCCACCACGGATTTCACGGCAATCTTTAAAAAACCGCTATTTGGAGACGAACATATAGAATAATCGCGCCTGATTTCTTTACCAGCAATTATAGTTTTCAAAGTAATATACTGACCTGCCTTATATTTAAAAGTATCTTTTAACTCTTGTGGAACATTAAAGCCAATGGTTACGCAAGCGTCGGTTTCTTTATGGAGTTCGCTGATGGAGAGTTTATGAAATTGAGACATTTATTTTTTTTTGCAAAAGTAAGAAACATTGATTGAATCGCATTTTGATTGTAACAAAAAGTGTTTTAATATTACTAATTCTAGTAACACAACCAGAATAAAATGATTAAACATTTCTTATCGCTAGAGTGGAAACAGTTTTTTAGGTCCGCAACGATGGGTAAAAGCATTGCCCTCAAAATTCTTATGGGATTTTTTGCTCTTTATTTTATGGCCACCTTCTTGATTATGGGCATTGCGCTCTATCCAGGATTAAAGGAAATATTTCCAAATGAAGATCCATTTGTCATCGTTAACAATTTTATTTTTTACTGGATTTTGGGCGATTTAATGATTCGTTTTTTCTTTCAGAAATTACCAGTAATGAGTGTAAAACCCTTATTGGTTCTTCCAATTAAAAGAAGCAGTATAGTGAATTTTGTGTTGGGAAAGTCCATGTTATCCTTTTTTAACTTCCTACCACTGTTTGCAGTCATTCCTTTTGGGATTACTTTACTCATCAAAGATTACGACCCAGCTTCGGTTGCTACCTGGATGTTTTTAATGTCATTGATTGCACTCATCAATAATTTTTTGAATTTTATTATTGAAAGTCTTTCAGCGGAAACAGAATTATCTTTTTTGCCAATCATCATTTTGATTTCAGCCTTGTATGGGATAAATCATTTCGACATCATCAATATTTCCGGAATCTTATCCGATGGAATTATTGCAATTACAGAAAGCCCTTTATTGCTAATTATTCCGATTGGCTTACTAGCTATATTTTATTATTTTAATTTCAAGATTTTAAGAAAAAAGTTATTTCTTGATAATTCACTTAAGACCAAAATTCAGGAAGTAACAACCTCAAATCTCGAATGGACACAAAAATTTGGAGATATCGCTCCATTCATGCAACTTGACTTAAAATTGTTATGGAGAAACAAACGTCCAAAATCATCCGTTTGGATGTTAGGTCTCGGATTGTTGTACGGATTGTTCTTTTATCCAAACCCAATGTACCAAGAAATGGTTTGGCTATATGCATTTATTGGCATTTTTGTCACTGGTATTTTCCTTATAAATTTTGGCCAATTTATTCCTGCCTGGGATAGTGGATATTATAAGTTGCTTATGAGCCAAAACATAAAATATGAGCAATATCTCAAATCTAAATATACGTTGATGACATTGAGTGTCATTATCCTATTTGTGTTGAGTATTCCGTATGTTTATTTTGGATGGAAAATCCTTTTGGCGCACTTCGCGGCAGCAGTTTACAATATAGGTGTCAATACATATGTGATTTTGCTGGGTGGTTCTTTCAACAGAAAAAAAATTGACTTAAATCAAAGAGCGGCTTTTAACTTTCAGGGCACTGGAGCTGTGCAATGGCTTATTGGATTGCCTTTGATGCTTTTGCCGATGGGCATCTTTGCAGCATTCTATTTTATGTTCAATTTTGAAATGGGAATTGCGATTCTGGTGATTTTGGGATTGTTGGGAATTGTGTTTCACCAAAAACTAATGACTTTTATCACTCACAAATATCTCGATTCTAAGTACAAAATGATCAATGCATTTAGTCAAGACGAATAAAACCTTACACTATGATAACTACTTCAAACCTTTCCAAAAAATATAACAACACAACTGTTTTAAAGATAGACAGTCTGGACATCCCAAAAGGCCAAAGTTTTGGACTTGTGGGAAATAATGGCGCTGGGAAAACCACGTTTTTTAGTTTGCTGTTGGATTTGATTCAACCGACAACAGGACATATTAAAAACAAGAACATTCTTGTGCATGAAAGCGAAGGTTGGAAGCCTTTTACGTCATCCTTTATTGACGAAAGCTTTTTGATCGGATACCTTACTGCTGAAGAATATTTTTATTTTATTGGCGAATTACGAGGCCAAAACAAGGCAGATGTAGATGCTCTGGTGTCTCAATTTGAAGATTTTTTCCACGGGGAAATTCTTAACCAGAAAAAATACCTTCGCGATTTGAGTAAGGGAAACCAGAAAAAAGCAGGTATCGTTGGCGCATTGATTGGAAATCCAGAAGTGATTATTTTGGATGAGCCATTTGCCAATTTGGATCCTACTACACAAATAAGACTCAAAAAAATCATCAAGGATTTGGCAGAAACAAAAGGCGTCACTGTGTTAATTTCCAGTCATGATTTAATGCACGTCACGGAGGTATGCGAACGGATCGTGGTCTTGGAAAAAGGCGAAATAATTAAAGATTTGGCCACCAGTGAAGCAACCTTAAGTGAGTTGGAAGAACATTTTGCTGGTTGATATTCAGTCCTGATAAGTTCTTTAAACAGTCAGGACTTATCATTTCAACAACAAACTTCGCTACTATAACCCTTTGCGAAAAACACATATCGAAAAGTCGCCAAATTTTCCACAATAATTCAAAAAGATGCTTATTTTTACAGCATTGCATACTAATTGCAAGCGTTTTTAGTTATCTATAAACCAAATACAACCAAGTTGAATACATCTTTAAGGACCATAGTTCTTTTTTTTGGGACCACATTTATTATCTCTGGTTGTTCCCGCAAGAATGATACATTCATCAATCGAAATTTCCACGCACTGGGTACAAAATATAACATTCTTTACAATGGCGAAATAGCCCTAGAAGATGGCCGGGAGAGTTTGGACAATGCATTTACTGACAACTATTGGGAATTGCTTCAGGTGGAGCGAATGCAAGTTACAGAAGATGTTTTATTACCTGGGGAATCAAAGAATGCTGATTTTGAACGTGCGGAAGAAAAAGCCATCAAGGCCGTGCAAAAACACGGCATGAACATCAATGGGAAAGAATACAATCCGCAAATTGATGAAGCATATTTATTGTTGGGACAAGCACGATATTTTGACCAACGATTTATTCCAGCGTTGGAAGCCTTCAATTACATTCTTTACAAGTATCCAGCAAGTGATAAAATTAACACCTCCAAAGTGTGGCGCGAAAAAACCAATATCCGTTTGGAAAACAACGAATTGGCAATTCAAAACCTAAAACGACTTATTGAACAGGAAGTCTTGGACGACCAGGATTTGGCAGATGCTACCGCAAGCATGGCTCAGGCCTACATTAACCTTAAATCAAAAGACAGCGCACTTGCACAATTGGCAGTTGCTGCTGAAATCACCAAAAAGGACAATGAAAAAGCGCGTTACAATTACATCAGAGGTCAATTATACAATGAATTTGGTTACAGAGATAGCGCCAACATAGCCTTTGATAAGGTCATTGAAATGCACAGAAAAATTCCACGATCCTATTACATCAATGCACACTTGTCCAAAGCAAGTAATTTTGAGTATGAAACCGGTGATCAAGTGGCGTTCTTGGAATATTTGACCGAGTTGGAAGAAGACCGGGAAAACCGTCCGTTTTTAGGAAAGATTTATTACCGAATTGCAGAATTTCACAGGCAAAACAAATCCGATTACTTGGCCATC
>JBGTDZ010000429.1:0-7927 GCA_041748055.1 Aquaticitalea sp. | reverse complement strand
TTTTGTGACATTGGAATTTATGGATTCAATATGCTCCGAAATTTCTTCAATAAGATTCAGTTGCTCTTTAGCGAATTTCTTAAAGGTTGTCCCATAAATTTCTTTTAATCCTTTAACGTTCTCTATCAATATATTTTGATACCTCACTGCTGTTGGCACTACGTGATTTCGGGCAATATCCCCAAGCACCCTACCTTCAATTTGGATACGCAACACATATTCTTCCATTTCTATTTCGTAGCGGGCTTCGGACTCTATCTTGTTCATGACCCCTAAATCTTCAAACAAGGCCAGTGCCTTTTTGGTTATTTTGGCCTTTAATGCTTCGGGTGTTGTTTTGTTATTACTTAGGCCTCGCTTTTTAGCTTCTGTGTGCCATGCTTCACCATAACCGTTTCCTTCAAACAGGATGTTCTTGGATTTTTTAATATATTCTCTCAACACATTAAAAATGGCATCATCCTTTTTCATGTCTTTTTTATCAATCAAAGTGTCCACTTCTGCTTTAAAATCAATCAATTGCTTTGCAACGATGGAATTTAAAACGGTCATTGCACTGGCACAGTTGGCTTTTGAGCCTACAGCCCTAAACTCAAATTTATTACCCGTGAAAGCAAATGGAGAGGTTCTGTTTCTGTCTGTATTGTCCAATAACACATCAGGGATTTTGCCCACAACATTCAATTTTAAATCTGTTTTTTCTTCTGGAGACAATTTTCCGTTGGTCACGTTTTCCAGTTCTTTCAATACCCGGGTTAATTGTTCGCCTATAAAGACTGAAATGATTGCAGGAGGCGCTTCATTGGCACCCAATCTATGGTCATTACTTGCTGAAGCGATGGCTGCTCTCAGCAATTCTTCATTATCGTTCACGGCTTTGATGGTATTGATGAAAAAGGCCAAAAATTGAAGATTGCTCATCGGGGTTTTTCCAGGCCCCAATAAATTAACCCCAGTATCTGTACTTAAACTCCAATTATTATGTTTTCCAGAGCCATTAACACCTGCAAAAGGTTTTTCGTGAAAAAGGACTTTAAAATTGTGTCGATCGGCCACTTTGTCCATAACGTCCATCAATAATGAATTGTGGTCTACCGCCAAGTTGGCTTCATCATAGATAGGGGCCAATTCAAATTGATTTGGAGCGACTTCATTATGTCTGGTTTTCACAGGAATGCCTAGCAACATGCATTCGGTTTCCAGATCCCTCATATAAGCCAAGGCTCTACTTGGAATAGAACCGAAATAATGGTCATCCAATTGCTGACCTTTTGCTGGGGAATGCCCCAGTAAAGTCCTTCCTGTCAAAACAATATCAGGTCTGGAATTTGCCAATGCACTATCGATTAAAAAATATTCTTGTTCCCAACCCAGGGATGCAGTTACTTTTTTTACGTTCTTATCAAAATACTTGCAGATTCCCACTGCCGCATTATCTACAGCCTGTAATGCTCTCAACAAAGGTGTCTTGTAATCCAATGCCTCCCCCGTGTAGGCCACAAAAACTGTTGGAATGCACAAAGTGGTGCCATAAATAAAGGCCGGCGATGTTGGATCCCAAGCAGTATAGCCACGGGCTTCAAATGTATTTCTTATTCCGCCATTGGGGAAACTGGAGGCATCTGGTTCTTGCTGAACCAATTGGCTACCTGCAAATTTCTCGATGGACAGACCGTTTCCTATGGTTTCAAAAAAAGCATCATGTTTTTCAGCGGTGGCCCCTGTCAAAGGTTGAAACCAATGTGTATAATGAGTTGCCCCTTTTGAAATCGCCCATTCCTTCATGCCTGTAGAAATATGGTCCGCGACGATACGGTCGATTTTTGATCCATACTGGTTCGCATCCATAACACTTTTGAATGCCTCTTTCGTTAGAAATTGGCGCATTGTGGCTTCATTAAAGACATTAGAACCGAAAATAGCCGATCGGCGTTCCTTTTCTTCTATGTGAATTGGTTTATGTTTTAGTGATTCTTTAATGGCATGAAAACGTAAGGTTGACATAATCTCAATTTTAGTTGATTATTTTCACAAAAGTATAATTTTTATTATCCAAAACTAAATTATCCCTATTTTTTTTGGGGTATTAACGTTTGTTAATAACATTTTACATAAAATACCCCTATTTTTTTTGACCTCAACGGTAAATTTATAATATTTGCGCTTTCAAAACTTAATAAGCAACTTATGAGCAAGTCTAAATTAGAGTACATTTGGTTGGATGGTTATTTTCCAACTCAAAATATGAGAAGCAAAACTAAGATCGAAGATGATTTTAGTGGGAAATTGGAAGATTGTCCAATTTGGTCTTTTGATGGAAGTTCAACACGCCAGGCCGAAGGTGGATCTTCAGATTGTTTGTTAAAACCTGTCGCGATTTACCCAGATCCCACTCGCGAGAATGGTTATTTGGTCATGACCGAAGTTTTAAATGCCGACGGAACTCCACATGTTTCCAACGGAAGAGCAGCGATTGACGACGACGACAATGATTTTTGGTTTGGTTTTGAACAAGAGTATTTTATTATGGACAGTCAGACCTTATTACCTTTAGGATTTCCAATTGGAGGATATCCTGCGCCACAAGGTCTATATTATTGCTCTGTGGGTGGAAAAAACACACATGGTAGGGAATTGGTGGAACGCCATGCCGATCTATGTATTGCTGCCGGATTGAATTTTGAAGGGATCAATCAGGAAGTTGCTTGTGGACAATGGGAATTCCAATTGTTTGCCAAAAGTGCCAAACAAGCTGGTGATGAACTTTGGGTCGCTCGATATATACTGGACAGATTGACTGAAGATTATGGCTATTATATTGATTATCACCCAAAACCATTAGGTAAAGATATGGATTGGAATGGATCTGGAATGCATGCCAATTTTTCAAATACCACTTTAAGAACTTGTGGGTCGAGAGAAACATACGAAAAGATATGTGAAGCTTTTAGGCCAGTCGTTGAAGAACATATTGCCGTATACGGAGAATTCAATGACCAACGTTTAACAGGCAAACATGAAACAGCATCCATCCATGATTTTAGTTATGGAGTCTCTGACCGGGGTGCTTCCATTAGAATTCCGATCATCACTGTTGAAAGAGGTTGGAAAGGCTGGCTGGAAGATCGTAGACCTGCTTCCAATGGCGATCCTTATAAAATTGCTGGACGAATTGTAAAAACTGTGAAGTCTGCAAATATCAGTTAAAAAGAAAATACCTTTTTTGTTCATAAAAAAGTGCTCGTATCTAGGAATGATACTGGCACTTTTTGATTTTAAATTGAATGCATTTTTAATGTTCACCCGAAAATGCCAAAAATACAAAAACAAGATAGGCAACCAATAAAATTAGGCCTTTAAACCTACCAATTTCAAGCTTTTTAGGCACAAAAACCATCGCAATCAAAATTCCTGCGAATCCCATCATCCAAAACATATCATTGCTCAATATTTTGATGTTGTTTACAGGGATGGGGAGAATCATGGCCGTCAGCCCCAAAACAGATGCAATGTTGAAGATGTTTGAACCAATTAGATTTCCCAGGGAAATAGCCTTCTCCTTTTTTAAGGCCGCAATCACGGAGGCTGCCAATTCTGGCACACTTGTTCCTACTGCAACCATGGTAACGGAAATAACGCGTTCACTTATGCCCAGCGAAAAAGCCATTTCCTTTGCGCCCTTTACCAACCATTCACTCCCGAAATAAAGTGCAACGGCCCCAATGAGCAACCACACGGTAATTTTAAAGCCGGAGGTTATTTGAAGATCTTCATCCAAATCTTCCATATGTGTTTCTGGCTCAGACTTTGACCGTTTGATCAAAATATAAAGGAATACAATCAACGAAACGAATAGCGCCAATCCTTCCATACGATTCAGAACATTTCCACTTTGAAGCATAAAATACAATACCACCGAAATCAACATCATCATCGGCCAATTGAGTTGGTAAAAATTTTTATCTATCCCCAAGGGAGAAATAAGTGCAGTAATCCCCAAAACCAATCCTATGTTTGCAATATTGGAACCAATTACGTTACCCAAGGCGATATCCGGGGACCCATCGAGCGCAGCTTGTAAGCTCACCAAAAGTTCGGGTGCTGATGTGGCAAAGGAGACCACGGTCATTCCGATGACCAACTTGGAAATGTTGAATTTGAACGATAATGCAACTGATGATCGAACCAAAAACTCTCCTCCAACGACCAATACTATCAATCCTAAAATCACCCAAAGTAAACTCATAAACCTAATTTTTAGCGAAGATAGTATTTCCATTTATTTTTCAAGGCATACATCCATTTTCCTTAACTTTGTATCTTCCAAGGTTCTAAATATATAATCGATATGTCACATACATTCAAATACTATAATATCAATTGTGACCACAAATTGATAATTGCACTGTTTATAATGTCCGTAACTACTTTCAATACGGCAATTTTTGCACAGCCCACTGATCAAAATACAGCAACAGAACACACTCAAAATTTTCTGAAATTTATTATTACCAAAGACACCAAAGATTCACAGTTAGAATCTATTCAGAAAAAACTGGCAGAAAAAGATGCAACTATTTCTTTCGCAAAAATCACGAGAAATGGACAAAAAGAAATTATAGGTATCAAAATTGACTTTGCTCATAATGGAAAAAATAGTAATTTCTTTGTGAATTCAAGCAGTCCAATTATGGACGTTACAGTCTCGTTAAATGTAAACGAAAACGAATTGACAGTTGGTCAGTCCACAAAAAATTTAAGTCAAAGCTTCGAAATCATTGAAGAAGATGGCGATAAAAAAGTTAAGACTTCTGGTAAAGACCAAAATGTATTTGTGTACTCTACCGACGATACCCAAGACAAGGAAGTTAAAAAAATCACGGTAGTGGGTAAAGACGGGAAAGCGTATGAAGTGAAAAAAGAAAAGAAAATTTACGTAATGAAATCTGATTCCACCAAAGATAGCGATGAAACTGAAGAGGTTGTTTTTGTCAAAAAGAATAAAAAAGACACTGTGTGGATCAAAAAGGATGTCAAAAACATCATTTGGACTGATGAAGATGGCACTGACGTGGAAATCATCGCGGTCGAAAAAGGAAACAATTTTCAGATTATCACAACAGGTGACGAACAACCTTTAATATTATTGGATGGAAAAGAAATCTCCCAAAAGGATATGGACAAAATAAAACCAGAAACTATTGAGAATGTCAATGTCCTGAAAGGCGATAAAGCCACCGAAAAACATGGCAAAAAAGGTGAACACGGTGTCATAGATATCACCACAAAAAAAGATTGATAATTTAGAAAGCCCAAATCAATAAGATTTGGGCTTTTCTTTTAAAAGTACTTTATTGAATAATCAGTTTCTTCGTCATCGTTTTTCCATCTGACGAAAGATTCAACAGGTATAACCCACTTGCAAGATTCAAATCGATAAAAGAGCTATTCTTCAATTGGTAAGTGGAAAGTTTTCGACCCTCAACCGAAAATACCTCCACTTTGGTTTCACTAGTGATTCCAGTGAGATAAATTCTATTGCTGGTTGGATTTGGATATATTTTAATCGACAATTCATTTTCTTCATCAATGGACAAAGGCTGTTCCCAAGGATTTCCAACATTGTTGCCCCAAATGTATTCCACCAAATCGGGATAATCAATCAACGGATTCCTATTGAATTGCCAAGTATAAACGACGTTGTTTCTGTTCATTTCAAAATCGTCAGGTGGATCGTTTCTGTGCCAGGTTAATAGTGTAGCCAAATCTCCCAATTCGCCAACGGTTCCTTCAGGGAAACCATTCACAATTTGCAAACCGTTGTACCGTATAGCCAAGAACATAACACTACGCGCTACATCACCTTTAAAACCTCCAAGAGTTCCGGTTGGTCCATTGTATTGGCCGTAATGTTGATTTCCCCTGCTGCTATTTTCTTGTCCGTCTACTGCACGTAAGGCATGTGCATCGGAGTTTCCATGACGTAGTGAATCTACGGTCGTGTTCCAAAAGATGTCACGTCCATCAGCAATTTCATCCAATTCGATACTGTAAAAACCCCCTCTAGACCTTGGATAGGTATGCTCCCTGTTCCATTTTCCAATGCTACTCGAGGTTAATTGAAAATCGAGTTTGGCCCTTCCTATTTCCTTATAAACCAACCAAACCTGATTGCTATTGGCAGGATTTTCATCCGCTTCTTTTAAAATGTCAATAACATCCGCATAAGTTTGTGCCCTCACTACGCCTTCTTCGGCGATGATATTTTGAATGGCCTGTCGCAATGCATTATCCGATAAGCCTTCGAGGCTGTCATAATAGCCATCTGGTTGGGTGCTTTCCACAACTCCATAGGTTGGATTGATAGGCGTGCCAAACGCGGCAACCGTAAAATCATTATCAACAACACGAATGCGCAGATTGTTGTTGATTGCAGAAAATGTTGGTGGCAGACCACTCAAGCGAATCACTATTTCCTCATCACCTTCATCCAAGTTATCGTCAATCACATTAATTGTAGTGGCGGCGGTATTTGAACCACTAGGAATGGTTATCGAAATATTTCCTGTGTAATCTGACGTATCGAAAGTTCCATTGTTTAGACTGATTGTAAAGTTAAGATCTGACGTCACATTTTGTTCAGATGTGAAAATAATATCAAACGTTTCACCTTCATTGTACATAGTTTGTGACAAGGTCATTAAAATTCCGTTGAGTACAATTCCGCTACCATCATTTAATTGTCTTGGTGTTGGGGTTGCAATAAGATACCCGACGTCTCCGTTACCGTTATCCAATTGAATTGAATTAGTATTATTTCCTGCACCTTCATTAATAATTTGGATAGATGGATTGAATTCTGAATAAATTGCCAGTAAGCCTTGGCCGTCAGTATCTGAAGTTTGGTAAAGAAGCACATCAATAAGTGTTTCATCAACATAAGCCATAACTGGTTCCTCAAAATCAATCTCATCCCCTTGATAAATGGCGACTGCATCTGCCCCATTTTGAATTAAGTTTGCTGAAATAATATATTGAGGAAATGGAGCAACAGTAGTGCTACCGATGAGAAGCAATCCATTGATATCTGTTTCATAACCATCTAGATCTAGAGCTAAATAGCTCATATTGGCACCTGAGTCAGAGCCATTGAAAAACACCACGACATAACCATCCAATGGAAAATTTGGTGTTTGGGATTTAATTTCCACAAATTCCTTATCATCTGTTCCAGGCGTATCACAATCAATTTCGTTGATCCGCAGAATCTGTCCAAATCCAATTTGTATTGTAAAATAAAGGGCAAAAAACGTAATTATTCTTTTCATGCTGCTTTTTTTTTCAAAGATACGGAAGTGGGGTCGCTACAATCTCTTTGCATTTTATTAAATCTTTAATTTAACATTATAAGACAACTTTATTAACTTTACGATATGAAAAAAGATTTTTTCAAATTGATTGCAAAAATCAACAAAGCTGTTCTGCCGAGTTATACCAAGCGCCAATTGGATTTGTCCAAAGCGAGCAAATTGCAGCTTGCCATTATTGGTTGGCGGGCCTTTGTGACCAAACATATCTTGGATTAAGCTGCCTTCTGAGTCTTTCTGTTTTTTTAAAATTGCAAAGTTTAGCAACTCATTAACACAATAATTTGATGTTAATTGTGACTTTTAACCTCTCATTATAATGTCGTATTTTTGCGAGCATTCATGATTCAACTACTAATTGCCTAACTTATGAAAATTAAGATAGTATCTTTTTTACTAATGATATGTTCTTTTTTGAGTGTTCAATCCCAAATTCTTGAACCTATTAAATGGACGACTTCTGTTGAAAAAAATTCCGATACCGAATATGTCCTAATCTCGACTGCAATTATTGATCGAGGCTGGCATTTGCCATCGCAAGAAACCTTTCCTGAGGATAT
>JBGTDZ010000428.1:0-2104 GCA_041748055.1 Aquaticitalea sp. | reverse complement strand
TTCACTGGAGCGGATAGAACGGATGCTTATTATTTTCAGATAGAAGCCTTCAATAATAACGGAATTTCAGAGCGAACAGAAATCATAAAATCAGAATAAAACAATCGAGATGAATTTAAAGCAGTTTCTAACAGTAATTTTCTTGATTTTTGGTTTTCAATTTGCCATAATGGCCCAAGATGCACCCTCCATTTACGATGCCAAAGTGGATTCATTGATGAATTTGATGACACTGGAAGAAAAAATTGGTCAGACGGTCATGTATGGAGGCGATTGGTCCGTTACAGGTCCAACCACTAAAACGGACTTTGTAAAATATATCAAAGAAGGAAGTGTGGGCGCAATGCTAAACGTTTACTCTGCAAAAGGAACACGCGATTTGCAAAAAGTAGCTGTGGAGGAAACCCGTTTGGGAATCCCTTTATTGTTTGGGTACGATGTCATTCACGGCCACAGAACCATTTTTCCAATCAATTTAGGAATGGCGGCTAGTTGGGATCCAAATCTTATTGAGCAAAGTTCGCGCATCGCTGCCGAAGAAGCTTCCGCAGAAGGCTTGCATTGGACCTTTGCACCCATGGTCGATATCGCTCGCGACCCGCGTTGGGGACGAATTTCAGAAGGTGCTGGAGAAGATGTCTATTTGGGAAGCGTCATGGCAAAAGCGTATGTGAAAGGGTTTCAGGGTGAGGATTTGTCAAAAAACAATACCATTTTGGCCTGTGCCAAACACTATGTTGCCTATGGTGCAGCACAAGCAGGACGCGATTATCATACAGTAAGTATGGGAGAAGTTGAATTGCGAAATGTGTATTTACCACCATTTAAAGCAACTATTGATGCTGGTGTGGAAACATTTATGTCGGCGTTTAACGAATTGAACGGTGTACCGACTTCTGGAAACAAATTCACGTTGAGGGATATTTTAAAGGGGGAATGGAATTTTAAAGGTTTCGTCGTATCAGACTATACCTCCATAAATGAAATGATACAACATGGATTTGCAAAAGATAGTATAGACGCTGCTAAAATTGGTATGAATACTGGGGTTGATATGGATATGATGGGACATTTGTATCGAAAGTACTTAAAAGATTTGATAGCAGAAGGAAAGGTTGATGAAGCAACTGTGAATGATGCCTGTAGAAGAATACTATTATCAAAATTCAAATTGGGATTATTTGATGACCCATATCGTTATTCTGACGAGAAAAGAGAAAAAGAAACCACTTATAAACCCGAATTTCTAAAAACTGCCCGCGAGATTGCTGCGGCATCTTCGGTATTATTGAAGAATGATAAAAATGCGCTACCATTGGATAAAACCAACACTATTGCGCTTATTGGACCATTGGCAAAAGACGAGTACCACATCAACGGAAATTGGGGAGGTGCTGGAGACCGAAAAGGAAAATCGGTCAGTATTTTTGAAGGTTTGCAAGAATATTTAAATGAAACTCAAATATTTTATGCGCAAGGTTGTGACATACTTAAAGATGACGAAAGTGGCTTTCAGGACGCTATTGATGCAGCTGAAAAAGCCGATGTTGTGGTCTTGGTCATGGGAGAAGATCACGGAATGAGTGGGGAGGCCGCTTCACGAACAAACTTGAAAATCCCAGGAATTCAGCCCAAACTCATCAAAAGAATCCGTGAGGCGGTACCGAACAAAAAAATCATTTTGGTTTTGATGAATGGAAGACCGCTAAATCTATCTGAAGAAGTCAATCAGGTGGATGCCATTTTAGAAGCTTGGTTTCCCGGTACAATGGGGGGAAGCGGTATTTCAGATGTGCTTTTTGGGGCCTATAATCCCTCCGGAAAATTGACGGTCACATTTCCCAGAAATGTTGGTCAAGTGCCCATTTATTACAATATGAAAAATACGGGCCGTCCAATTCCAGAAACCAATCCAGGGGAGGATTACAAGTCCAATTATATCGATTCGCCAAACACACCCTTGTTTGTTTTTGGTCACGGCCTGAGTTATACAACGTTTCAATATTCCGATGTGACCTTATCATCACAGAATATAAGTTCCAATGATACCTTAACAGTTACGGCAACTATTACAAATACTGGCAATTTTGACGGAAATGAAGTC
>JBGTDZ010000427.1:0-9179 GCA_041748055.1 Aquaticitalea sp. | reverse complement strand
TTCGATCCATCAAAAAAACAACGCGACTCATATAGCCACTTTCTTCCAATACCGAAATGAACAAAAACAAAAAGGCAATTTGTGGTATGAAAATGACAATACCGCCAAGTCCAGGAATGATACCTTCCGCCAATAAACTTGTAAAGGCGCCAGAGGGAAGTACATTTTTAGTCCATTCGCTTAACGATGCAAACGCAGTGTCAATAAAATCCATGGGCACACTGGACCAGTCATAGATGGCCTGAAAGATGGTCAGCAAAATCAAGAAGAAAATGACATAGCCCCAAACTTTGTGCGTTAATATTCTATCGAATCGAATGCGTAAGTCTTTTGCAGCTTTTAAATCAATGGTCTGGCCCAAGTTTAACGTATCATTGATAAACTGATAGCGCTTGATGGTTTCTTTTTGTTGCAAGCGTTTTAAATCGCTTTTGGATTTAGTCTTGAAATCTGCAACGGGATCAATTTCATTCCGATCGGTTTTTCCAAAATTGACATCTTGGGTAATGACGAGCCAAAGTTTATATAGCAACTGGTTAGGAAAAGCTTTCCGCAAACCATTAAAATAATCCCTATCAATTTCAGAAGCATGCATACAGGGTTCGAGGGACAACTCCTTATAATTGGAAATCAATTCCTTAAGCCCATCAATGCCTTTCCGCTTCCGAGTACTGACAAGGGCTATTTTGGTTTTAAGCCGTTTTTCCAACAAATCAATGTCGAGACTGATGCCTTTATAGATCATTCGATCGGACATGTTGATGACCAATATCGTCGGTATCTCGAGGTCTTTGATTTGAGTGAACAACAGAAGGTTCCGTTTTAAATTTTCAACGTCACTTATCACAACTGCCACATCGGGAAAATCCTTATCGTTCTTGTTCAAGAGCAGTTCAATGACCAGGTTTTCATCAAGGGAGGAGGCATTTAAGCTATAAGTCCCTGGCAAATCGAGAATATGAGCCTTAACGCCGCGGGGCAATTTGCAAATCCCTTCTTTTTTTTCGACGGTTATGCCGGGGTAATTCCCCACTTTCTGATTCAAGCCAGTTAAGGAGTTAAACACAGAGGTTTTTCCGGTATTGGGATTTCCGATTAGAGCGACATTGATCTGTTTGCTCATGGAAGAATGTCGATTAAAATATGGATGGCCGTTTCTTTTCTGATGGCCAAATGCGTTCCGTTGATGTTGAGGTACATTGGGTCAGCAAAGGGTGCTACTTGTACCAACTCCACAAAATTGCCGGGCAAACATCCCATTTCGAGTAATTTCAACGGAATGTGTATGGACGAAACATCAATAATGACGCCTCTTTCACCACGCTTAATTTGAGCCAATGTAGTCTGCAAGCTTATTTAGATTGATTTTAAAGAAGCAAAAATAGGCTAAATATTCAGCGTAAAAAAATTGTTAACAGATAGTTTTAAGTTGAACAGTAGTTTTCAGTCACTGTCATAGTCTGACTTAAGGTTGACTTAATCTTATTTATATCTGGCCAACAAATAACTTTTGGGCAATCGATAAGTTAATCCTCCTGCTTCAAAATCTTGATATCCACCAGCAATCGTTCAATGTCTTTTTGATCAGTGCCATCATAATACCCACGAATCTGACGTTTTTTATCAATGAGCATAAAGTTTTCGGTATGTATCATGTCGTACTCATCGCCGTTCCCATCGGTTTTTACTGCCAGATAACTTTTGCGTGCCAACTCATAAATCTGTTTTTTATCGCCAGTGACCAAATTCCATTTCTTCTCATCCACACCTTTTTCCAAAGCATATGTTTTCAATTGGGTAACACCATCTATTTGAGGCGTTACGGAATGCGATAAGAGCATCACCTCATCATCATTTATTATTTCTTTTTGAATTTGTAGCATATGATCTGTCATAATTGGGCAGATGGTTTGGCAGGTGGTAAAAAAGAAATCAGCCACATAAATTTTATCCTTATAATCGTTTTGTGTAATTGCTCTTCCGTTTTGATTCACCAGACTAAAATCGGCTATTTCATGATACTTGCTGATATGCTGAATTGTGCTGTCCACCATTTCCATATTGACTCTTGAAGGCTGGTAGATAGGCAGTACTTTTTTAGGCTTTAGAATGGAATAGAATATAGAAATAATGAATATGGATAAAATCAAAAAACCAATCCAGAAGTATTTAAACTGTTTAAAAAAAGATAACATGGACAAAATATTATAAATATTTGAAAGATATGGCTGCAAAATTACGACAGATGACCAATAATAATGGTATTTTTAACATCTTAAATTGCTAAAAATGAAAACACTTTTACCTATAATAGTACTCTTAACAACCATATCAACTTTTGGACAGGACTATGACAAATCATTTAATTCCATAAATGAAGCCGAGGCCGGGGCTGCATTGAGCCGTATGGCATTCAGGGCGAATCCCAACACTGGAAATTACGATGTAAAATACCATCGTTTGGAATTCAATGTCAACCCGACGCAAGCTCAAATCAGTGGGGATGTCACGACTTATTTCGAAGCAAAAGAGCCAATGAATCAAATTCACTTTGATCTTGCGGATAATATGACGGTATCACAAGTATTGCAACGCGGTAATCCGTTGACATTCACTCAAAACACTAACGACGAACTCATTATAACTCTTCCTTTGGTGCAAAATACAGGCGTTTTGGATTCTTTGACCATTAGCTATTCTGGCAATCCTGTCAGTTCAGGTTTCGGGTCTTTTGAAGTGAATACCCACAGCGGCAAACCCATTCTTTGGACGCTCTCCGAACCTTATGGAGCCAAAGGATGGTGGCCATGCAAACAAGACCTGATTGATAAAATAGAGGAAATCGATGTATATATCACCTCTCCACGTTTCAATCCCGATGGTGATGAATATGTTGCTGTCTCCAACGGTTTGGAACAAAGCCAAACGATAAATGGTTCCAATAAAACCACACATTTCAGCCATCAATACGCCATCCCGGCTTATTTAATTGCGATTGCAGTTACCAACTATGCTGTGTACGCACACCAAGTGCCCAACAATGGCAATCCTTTTGAAGTGGTCAATTATGTATATCCCGAAAATTTGGCTTCCAGCCAAAATAGCACCCCAATAACAGTAGACATCATTAACTTATTTTCCAATTTATTTGAAGCGTATCCATTTGCAGATGAAAAGTATGGCCATGCCCAATTTGGATGGGGAGGTGGCATGGAGCACACAACCGTTTCTTTCATGGGGAGTTTTGATAGAGGTTTGATAGCTCATGAACTGGCACACCAATGGTTCGGGAATAAAGTAACTTGCGGCAGTTGGCAGGACATTTGGCTAAATGAAGGTTTTGCTACCTATCTTACAGCATTGACGATTGAGAATCTTGATGGCAACCCTTCATTTATAAATTGGAAACAACAGGTAGTAACCAATATTACCAGTCAAAGTAATGGATCTGTTTACGTCCCAGCCAGTGACACCTTGAACGTTGGCCGTGTCTTCAATAACAGATTATCTTACAGTAAAGGCGCCATGGTATTGCATATGCTGAGAAAAAAACTGGGCGAACTCTCTTTTTATCAAGGATTGCAAAACTACCTGAGTGACCCAGATCTTGCATATGGTTTTGCCAAAAGCGAAGATTTTATTTCCATTATGGAAACGACCAGTGGTCAGGATTTAACCGAATTCTTCAATGATTGGCTTTATAATGAAGGTCACCCAACTTACACGCTGCAGTGGCATCAACCCAATGCAACACAGATAAGCATAAGATTATCCCAAACCCAAAGTCATCCTTCTGTTGCCTTTTTTGAAGCACCTGTGCCAGTGAGGGTTTTGGGCACACAAGGAGAAATATTGAATTTGGTGCTCAACAATACAACAAATCTTGAGCAGTTCTCCAATGCGATAAATTTCACGGTGAGCACTGTTATTTTTGACCCAGAATCTGATTTAATAACCAGAAACAATACAGTGATACTGAGCGTTGACGAAGGAGCATTGGAATTACCTCTTTTAATGTATCCAAATCCTGCTTCCCAAAGTGTTTCTGTCCAAAAACCTGACAGCATGATTATTAGTGAAGTTCGCATTTACAATGCCCTTGGCCAATTGTTGAGCCAAAGAGCGTATGCACCCAGCATGGATGTTTCATTCTTTGCTTCAGGTATGTTATTTGTCCAATTCCAGACCAACACAGGAGGCATTACTAAGTCCCTATTAAAAAATTAGCTATAAAAGACACAATAGTTTTCTACATGCCGCTAAAACACTACTTTTGCAGCTTATAATTTTTTTTGATTAAAGAAACATGGAGTTTGTTATAAAAATATCTCAATTTTTATTGAGTCTGTCCCTCTTGATTGTGCTTCATGAGTTAGGGCATTTCATCCCAGCAAAATTATTTAAGACACGTGTGGAAAAGTTCTACCTGTTCTTCGATATAAAATTTTCCCTGTTCAAAAAGAAAATAGGCGAAACCGTCTACGGTATTGGTTGGTTGCCACTTGGGGGTTATGTGAAGATTGCCGGAATGATTGATGAGAGCATGGACAAGGAGCAGATGGCACAACCACCTCAGCCATGGGAATTCCGATCCAAACCAACCTGGCAACGTCTCATCATCATGTTGGGTGGTGTAACGGTCAATTTTATCTTGGCATATGTCATTTATGTTTTTGCCGCATGGGCCTATGGTGAGATCGATATCAAAGCTGATAGTATAAAGGATGGCTACCATGTAACCAATCCAATCCTGACCAATTTGGGCATACAAACTGGAGATAGAGTGGTGGCGATCAATGATGAAAAGATCGTGAATTATTCCGACATCCGTAAAAATCTAATTGAAGCTGAAACCATCACGATAGAGAATGAAAATGGGATAAAGGAAGTCATATTGCCACAAGATTACTTGGGTAAATTGAGCACTTCTGATAACAGGACTTTTTTCGAACTGCGTTACCCATTTGTAGTTGGTGCCGTATCTGATTCTTCGGCAAATAAAGCAAAAGACCTAAAGCCGAAGGACATCATTACTTCTGTGAACGGGGAACCATTAAAATATTGGGATCAAGTTTCGGACCGTTTAAAACCTTTGGCAGGCGAAACTGTTACTGTGGAAATCCTTAGGGATGGTAAGACCATTGAAAAACAACTGTCGATAGATAAAGACGGTAAGTTTGGCATTGCGCCAGTTGGTAGTTTAGGTGATATAGAGAGAGTGGGTTACTATGACATCGTACGCAAAGAATTTGGTTTTGTGGAAAGCTTTGGCGTGGGTTTATCCAAATTCACAAGTCAGGTAACTTCTTACGGTGCCCAATTGAAGAAAATATTTACCCCTAGTACGGGAGCCTATAAAGGTGTCGGAGGATTTAAAGCCATTTATGACATCTTTCCGGATTCTTGGAGTTGGGAATTCTTTTGGCAGATAACCGCCTTTTTATCTATTATGCTGGCAGTTCTGAACCTATTGCCAATCCCGGCATTGGATGGTGGCCACGTTATGTTTTTATTATATGAAATGATTTCAGGACGCAAACCTTCAGAAAAATTCTTGGAACATGCCCAAATGGTTGGTTTTTTCATCTTGATTGCTTTGGTGCTGTTCGCCAATGGGAATGATATTTTCAAGGCTGTTTTTAAATAAAGATAATTTTTCAATAATATATTTGTTGAAAATAAAAAATACAATATATTTGCAACCGCAAAAAAGGTGATATACCTTCCTCCTTAGCTCATCCCGATAGCTATCGGGAGGTTAGAGCATCGGGAAACGTTCTTTAAAAGAAAAAATGAATTTTGTTTACATATTGTATTCTGAAAGCCTTAAGAAATATTACATTGTTGAGGCATTAAATTTAGGAGAACGAGTTGAACAGCATAATTCAGGTTTTTATGATAATGCTTACACTATGCAAGTCTCGGATTGGGTTTTATACCTTTTCATTGAATGCAAGGATAGGGCACAAGCAAGAAAAATAGAAACCCATATAAAAAAAATGAAAAGCAAAATCTATATTCAGAATCTAAAGAAATATCCTGAAATATTAGAAAAGCTTAAAATAACATACAATTAACCTTCCTCCTTAGCTCAGCTGGTTAGAGCATCTGACTGTTAATCAGAGGGTCCTTGGTTCGAGCCCAAGAGGAGGAGCAAAATGAAACCTCAACTAATTGTAGTTGAGGTTTTTTGTTTTTATAGGATATATTTTTATCCAACCGTTTATCCACAATTTTATTTTTAGTGGAGTAATCTATCAAGATCAGTAAATACATGTCCTACTTTTCTTCTATATAAGTTTTCCAATATTTGTTCATTAGTTAATGATTTAATTTTAGTTTTAGGAACTGGTCTTATATGGGTATGGTTATTTGCATAAGATTTAAAATAATACCCATTTTTTCTTATATCCCTCGCAATATATTGAGCAAGGGCATAGTGCCTGTCTTTAAATAGCACAAGTCTTTTAAAATATTTATTAAAGATGTTAAAAAGTAGTTTATTCTCTTTAGAAATGTAAACTCTATAATTAACATCATTTCTTGTATATGTAATAGCACCGTCACCATTTTTAGTAACGAATACCTTATAATTAGATATTAACATGACTGAATGTTTTATTTAAAGAATAATTGTAAAATTTTTGAGAAGATTTTAAGAAACCATCTTAACATAATATGTAGGCTGTTTTCTTTAATTATCAGGGCTTATAAAGACCCCTTTATAATGGAAAGCAGTATTGAGAAGCATCAAACTTCTACTATTATAGTGGTGTTTAATTACATTATAAAGAGAAAAACAACCATTTTTTCCTTTAAAAGCCATTAAAGAGAGCTCTGTAATAGTTAAGACGGTTCACGACTTTAAAATCATACTATTTTGATCTTAAATAAGGGGCATAGATTAAGGTATAACCTAAGCCAGCAAATGTGAGTGAAGCAGTAAGAGTAACTCCTAATGATATTGTAGCGAATATTGTTAATCCAAATATTGCCAAATCAAATAGTCTGTTGCCTTTTGTAATAATATACTTGATGTATCTATTACTTTCAGATAGAGCTATGAGCCCAATTAAAGTTATAGCCCCAAAGAACACATAAGTCGCTATTGAGGAGCTTACAAGCATTCCTATACATGATAGCCCAAGATATATTAAAGCCCCTCTAGAAAGCGATATTGGCTTTACTTCAGGGGCTTTTGTAAAGTTCATTTTAAATCTCTTTTTTGGGATTTCGTTTAATGGAGTCTTACTTTGTAAAATCTCCTTTAATTCGTCTTTAAACAAAATCATGATTATGCTGTTTGAATTATTGTATTGACCTCAGCTTTTGCTTGATCCTTAATGTCCTTAATCCTGTAGTAAAACTTACTTGCAGATTGTTTAACTCGCTTTGGTGATTTTAATAGAGATTGCTGGGTTTCTCTTGTTTTATGTTTCCGTGCTTTCATTATTTCATCAACTGTTTTATCAAAGACATTTAATTTATCAATGATCTTTGCTTCAGCATAGCAAACGGTGTCTGCCATGGTTTGAAAGCCTAAATGCATTACGCCTGCAGTTATGTTAATTCCTATAACAACTACGGCTTTTACTTTTGCTTTATTTCTAGTTTCCATCTTGTTTGTGCCTGTTACCAGGACTTTATTAATATTAGTATTTGTTTTTGAGATATTGTTTTTTTCAAGTGGATGGGTCGTTTCGAGCTGTTCATCATTCTTAATGAATTGATTACAAACAGTAACCGCATCCTTGAAATTAACTTGTTCCAGACTTCCTAATGAAATCTTATAGTTAGGATATCTATTACCTAATTCTTCATAGATATCCTTTAAGCATTTATTCTTCCATAGCTGGAAGATCTCATTTTTAGCTATGGCGACATAGCCTTTTTTAGTCAATATGACTACAATCTCTTCTGTTCTCATTGTACAGTTGCCTGTTACCAGGACTTTATTTAATTAATAAAAAGACTCTCTTTTTTGGCCTAAAAAAGGAAGCCCCCTACCCGAAAAATGAATTAATCGGAGGGGGCGTAATTAGAACTGTTCAGAGGCCTTGATTTAATTATATAAGCAATTGAATCATTCAATTATAGTTTTTGTTACTTTTATCTTTAAAAAGATAATGTATATACAGAGATATAATAAGTTCTTTAGAATCTTTTTGGGAACTATCCAGTCTATGAAAATAGAATATTTTAAACCTAAATATGTAACAGAAAATGGGCAAATCAAAATAATAGAAATTCCAATAGATGGAGCTGATATTAAATGTGAAGAGTTTGAGTATCACAATAATAAATTGAAAGAATATTATATTGAAAGAGGTAGTGAAATATTTTCAGGGCCATTCAGAATTGAATATACATATAATAGTAAAGGACTTATAGATAAAGAATTTCGTAAATCATATAAAAAAGGTGTTTTAGATTTTTCATATGAATTAATCCATGTATATGATTACCAAGAAAGAACTGCAATTCGTAGAGATTATCATGAAATTTTGACCCAATATAATTTAGGACGATATAAAGTATTTTATTATAATTCGGATTGGAAAATAATTAGAACTCAAAAATTCAAAGCATACGATACTTATTTAAGGGATAATGATTTAATTATTGAAATGAAAGAATTTACTAAAGGACATTTTTCAGGAAGTTATGAGCTGGATAGAGTTACATATTTCAATTACTTCGATAACAAAAATCTAGAAAAAATACATTTTGACTCATCTGATGACAATTACACTTTCGAGTATAGCTATGATCAATACAATAATTGGATAAAGGCCTATTGTTATGAGAACAAAATAGATGATCACAAAGAACTAATTTTAATTATAAACAGGTCTATCAATTACCAATAGTTATTACAATACTAACTTTGATTCTCAAATTACGTACAATACTTTTTTATTTCATCATAAGCTGTGAAAAAACCTAATTCGCCAGCTTTTGATAAATCTAAACAGCCTTCTTCTTTTTGTTCCAAACTTATTTTAGTTAAACCTCTATAGAATAGCGCCTCTTTATAAGAAGCATCTAATTCTAATAACTCATTGAAACTATTTAAAGCCTCATTAAATTTTTTAAGATTAAATTGAGAAAGTCCTTTATTGAATAATTTAATAGCAGAATTACCTTTCAAATTAATTGATTTATCCATGTCACTAATG
>JBGTDZ010000426.1:0-12702 GCA_041748055.1 Aquaticitalea sp. | reverse complement strand
GATGACGTCGGTGTATTGACTATATGTAGATATGGAAACTATAAAAAACAGGTAAGGAAAATAAGCTTTTATAATATACATCGGTCATGTTTTAGGTATCAAATATAGAGATTTTATATTTTTTTTAAGTATTAATAACTGTTTTTAAACGATGAGAATCGTATTTTTGAAAAAATATTTTGTCCATGTTGCAATCGGCATCCTTTTCTGGATTTTTAAGAACTATTTTAATTCTTTTGTTAGTGTTTTATGGTGTTAAGATTTTGATGCGTCTTTTTGCTCCGTATTTGATGCAGTATATGTCTAAAAAAATGCAGGAACGTTTTGGTCAGCAATATCATCAGCCCCAACAACAGAATGGAAATCGTGTAAAAGAAGGCGAAACGGTGATTGATAAAATGCCGCATCAGCAAAAAACTTCAGACAAAAAAGTTGGTGAGTATATCGATTACGAAGAAATTGATTAATTTTCCAAATCAGTTTTAGAATCCAACTTCATGCAGTTATCATTTAAAAAATTTCTTCCCCACATTCTGATGATTATTGGTTTTGTGGTCATTTCTTTATTGTATTTCAATCCCGTCTTGAGCGGAAAACAAATCTTCCAAAGCGATATCAAGCATTATATCGGGATGGCGAAGCAACAGAATCAATTTAGAGAAGATACCGGTAATGAAACATATTGGACGAACAGTGCCTTCGGAGGGATGCCAACATATCAGTTAGGCGCTCATTACCCTCATAATTACATTAAGAAATTGGATACAGTATTGCGGTTTTTACCAAGACCAGCTGATTATCTATTTCTATATTTTATAGGCTTTTACATATTATTACTTACATTAAAAGTTGATTATAAACTTGCTGGACTAGGAGCTTTGGCATTTGGCTTTTCAACCTATCTTATAATTATTCTTGGCGTAGGGCACAACAGTAAAGCCCACGCTATTGCCTACATGCCATTGGTGTTAAGTGGAATCATACTCACTTTCAGAAAAAAATATATTGCTGGTTTCCTGCTCACTGCCGTCGCAATGGGATTAGAAATTGCGGCGAATCATCCTCAAATGACCTATTATTTGATGTTTTTGGTAATGATCCTTGGGATTGCTTATTTGGTGGATGCCTATAAGAATAAGTTACTAACACATTACTTTAAATCAGTCGGGCTGTTAATCGTTGCGGTCATTCTCGCTTTGGGGCTTAACGCTACAAATATGCTTGCTACACAACAATATGTTAAGGAAAGTGTCCGTGGCAAAAGCGAATTGACCATCAATTCTGACGGCTCGCCAAAAGAAGTAACAACGGGTTTGAGCAAAGAATATATTACGGAATATAGTTACGGAATTTTAGAATCATTCAATTTATTCATACCCCGCTTTTTGGGAGGTGGAAGTTATGAAGACGTTGGAAAGGATTCCGAAACATATAAGGCTTTTTTGGCTCTTGGTGCGTCACCGGTTCAAGCGCTTCAGGAAGCAAAGCAAACTCCCACATATTGGGGCGCTCAGACCATAGTAGAAGCGCCGGCTTATGTTGGAGCAGTGGTGTTGTTTTTGTTCGTCTTTGCCATGTTTTTGGTGAAAGGCCGACTTAAATGGTGGCTTCTAGGAGGTACAATATTTTCGTTGTTACTGTCTTATGGAAAGAATTTAGGTTTTTTAACGGATTTCTTTATTGATTATGTGCCTTTTTACAACAAATTCAGGGCGGTAAGTTCAATTCAGGTAATTTTGGAATTGTGCATACCAGTGTTGGCAATTTTTGGATTGGTACGTTTGTTTAATGAGTTTGAGGATAATGAAAAGAAAATGAAAGCGCTTAAATTCACAACAGCAATAGTTGGAGGATTGGCACTGATGTTTTTGCTGTTTAAATCGTCATTCAGTTTTGTTGGTGTCAATGATGGATTTTATCGCCAAAATTACGGTCAGGCTTTCATGGATGCAGTGAAAGAAGATCGCAAGACGCTCTTTAATCAGGATACCTTAAGAAGCTTGATTTTGGTAATTCTCTCCGCCGGAACGGTATATATGTTCCTAAAAAAGAAGATTACGAGTAACTTAGTTGTGGTTGTTTTTGCTGTCTTGATATTATTTGATCTGGTAGGTGTTGACAGGCGGTACGTAAACAATGACAATTTCGTGTCGTCCATTCAGGTGAACAAACCTTATCAACCAAACGAAGCGGATTTGGAAATCATGAAAGATACTTCCAATTTTAGAGTGTTTGATGTTGTCTCCAGGGAACCAGGAAAAGCGGCTTATTATCACAATTCATTATCGGGTTATAGTGCTGTAAAATTGAAACGTTATGACGAATTGTTTGATTTTCATATTTCAAAAAACAATATTAACGTACTGAACATGTTGAACACAAAGTACATTATTGCTGATGATGATAAAGGCAACATTTTCCCTTATGAAAATACTGATGCCAATGGCAATGCTTGGTTTGTAAGAGAAGTTGAAAAACTGGAATCCGCGAATAAAGAAATCATTGCATTGGATAGTTTGGACACAAAAAATAAAGCAATAACAACACATTCGATTCCAACCAAAGAGTATTTTGTCGATTCAACTGCAACAATCTCTATTTTAGAGTATAAACCAAATTACTTAAAGTATAAGTCCAATAATAAAAGTAATGGATTTGCTGTCTTTTCTGAAATATATTACGGACATGGTTGGAAATCATTTATTGATGAAAAAGAGGTGCCTCACTATAGGGTTGATTATGTTTTGAGAGGCATGCCAATCCCGAAAGGAGCCCACAAAATTGAATTTAAATTTGAACCTGAAGTAATTCAAACTGGTGGTTCAATAGCTTTGGCGAGTTCGATACTATTAGGGTTGCTCCTGATTGGTGGTATATTCATGCAAAGGCAGGAATCTCACAAATAGAAAGATAAATCTTTATGATCATTATGTGTTTAGAGGAAAGGATTACTTAATTATGACATTCTTTAATCATTGATAAATAATAGATTTCTGCCTTCGCAGAGATTCAACTATGCCAAAAAAAGCACTTATCATTACGTATTATTGGCCACCGGCTGGAGGTCCAGGAGTGCAGCGTTGGTTGAAATTCGTCAAATATCTTCCTGATTTTGATATTCATCCTATCGTTTATATCCCTAAGAATCCCAGTTATCCAATCATCGATTTAAGTTTGTTGTCTGAAGTTCCAAACGACATCACAATCATCAATCAACCTATTCAAGAACCCTATAAATTGGCTGGGTTTCTATCACGAAAATCTTCTCATCCCATCCGTTCCGGTGTCATTCCAGTATCAAAAAAGCAGAATTTCATTGAAAAATTGATGCTCTATGTACGCGGCAATTATTTTATTCCGGACGCCCGAAAGGGATGGGTAGCGCCTTCAGTTAAGTATTTATCTGAATATATACGGAAAGAAAATATTCAAACAATCATCACAACAGGTCCGCCACATAGTTTGCATTTGATTGGGATGCATCTAAAAGAGCAATTGGATATAAAGTGGCTGGCAGATTTTAGAGATCCGTGGACTACAATTGGGTATCATAAACAACTGAAATTAACAAAATCATCAGAAAAGAAACACCAGGAATTGGAGCGAAAGGTTCTTGAAACTGCAGATTGCATTATCGTCACCAGTGAAAACACCAAAAAGGAATTTACAGCAAAGACCAATCAACAAATAGTTGTAATAACAAATGGTTATGATGTTCATAATACGCCACAAACACATAAAGACAAAAAGTTTACGGTCTCACATATTGGGTCTTTACTTTCTGAGCGCAATCCAAAAAATTTATGGATAGTTTTAAGTGAATTAATGAAGGAAAATGAAGTGTTTGAATCTCTTTTTCAACTTAAATTGACTGGTGTGGTCAGTGAAGTCGTTTTAAATCAAATTTATTCTTCAGGTCTTAAAAATCATGTTCATATAGTTGGCTATGTGAATCACACTGAAGCCTTGATGCAACAAAAGCAATCGCAATTGCTACTTTTGGCAGAAATAGATTCTGAAGATACCAAAGGGATTATTCCAGGAAAATTGTTTGAATATATGGTTTCAGAAACACCAATCCTTGCAATTGGCCCAAGGGATAGTGATGTGGAACGTATTATAAAAGAGACCAATACAGGACATTATTTTTATTATGATGCCCATGAACAACTAAAATCGCAAATTTTAACGTATTTTGAGGCGTATAAATCCAATGCCTTGTCTACGCAACCCATAGGATTAAAACCTTATAGCAGAAGGGAACTAACCAAAATATTGTCAGAGCTCATCTAATGGGAATTGTTACCAGCCAATCCTTTAAAAACACGATAACCACCTACCTCGGATTTGGGATAGGAGCTGTGAACACCTTGTTTTTATATACTTATTTCATTTCCGATGAGTATTATGGTTTGGTGGCTTTTATACTTTCGACTGCCAACATCATGACACCCTTAATGGCTTTTGGGGTGAACAATACATTGATTAAATTCTATTCCACATTTAAGACAAAAAATTCAATTAACAGTTTTCTGACCTTGATGTTATTTTTGCCATTCTTATTGATGGTTCCCATAGGGCTTATAGGTGTTTTCTCGTTTGAATTTATTGGCGATTTCCTCTCACAGAAAAATCCAATCTTGAAGGATTATGTATGGTACATTTTTGTGGCTGCCGTTGCGATGGCATATTTCGAAGTCTTCTTTGCTTGGTCCAAAACACAAATGCTCACAGTGTTTGGGAATTTCATGAAAGAAGTCTTTCATAGGGTTGGGGTCATGCTTTTGTTATTCGCCGTGCATTTGGATTGGATTGACGTGCAACAATTTATTATTGGTGTCATTTTAGTTTATATACTTCGAATGATGGTTATGTTGTTATATGCTTTTAGTGTACGATTGCCGGTGTTTAAGTTTAATAGGATTGAAAATTTGGGTGCCATTTTAAAATATTCCTCGCTCATCATTATTGCCGGTTCCATTGCCACCATTATTCTCGATATAGACTCATTTATGTTGGGGCTTTATATTCCCATAGAAAAGGTGGCATATTATGGCGTAGCAATCTATATTGCCACGGTTATTGCAGTGCCTTCTCGGGCCATGCAACAGATACTTCAGCCATTGACTGCCCAATTCATTAATGAAGGGAATAAGATAGCTCTAAAGGATCTGTACCACCGAAGTTCGCAGACACTTTTTATAATTGGGGGTTTTATTTTTTTGTTGATTGTATTAAACATCAACGAACTTTATCATTTGATTCCGGATAAATTCAGTGATGGATTAATTGTGGTTTTTTGGATAAGTGTAGCAAAATTGTATGATAATTTGATGGGTTGCAATAACGTCGTCTTGTTTAACAGTGATTATTATCGGGTGGTGTTATTGTTTGGAGTAATTTTAACGATACTTACCATCTTTTTGAATATGTTGTTTATTCCATTGTACGGCATTAACGGATCAGCATTTGCAACTTTCCTAGCCATTTCAATATATAATACGATTAAAATTTACTTTGTTAAGAAGAAATTCAACATGATGCCTTTCAATTCGGATACAGGTAAGGTATTCATACTAATCTTCATCAGTATTTTAATCTTCTATTTTTGGGAATTTCCATTTCATCCTATTGTGAACATTGGTTTGAAATCATTTCTTATTGCCGCTTTTTATGTGATGATTATTTTAAAGTTAAATGTCTCAGAAGATATTTCTATAGTCATCAAGAAGTATATGAAGATAAAATAGGTGGCTGTGTCACAGTTACTGTTTTCATTCAAATCTCTTACTAACTTTGTTATATAAGAAAAGCCCTGCAAGGTGCTTTGAGGCATACTTCATGCAGGACTTTTCAACTAACCAACCAAAAAATTAATATTTTTATCCGTTTCCTCTTTTAGAATTATTACGTGAGCTTGGTTGCTTGCTCGTTCTTTCTGTATTACTTCTTTGAGCGGTACTTCTTTGTTCTTGCTTTGTACTGGATATACGAGTATTTGAACTATTTGGTTTTCTATTTGGCAAATTATTAACACTTTGAGTTGTTCTGCCTATTGCAGAAGTATTCCTGTTAGTCATTTGTCTTTGAATCGTTTGAGAACTCCTACTTGTAGTTTCACTTCGATGAGAAGTCGCACGGGTATTTCTTTCAATAGGGTTTCCTCTTTCAGCCTTAACTTCTCTTGTGGAAGCTGAGGAACGTATGTTTCTATCACTGTTCAAATTTCCCTGAATATTATTTCCTCTTTCGTTCTGAATTGATCTTGAAGAATTTTCGGAAAGTGAATTTCTATTACTTTGGAAATTTCTTTGATCATCATTGTCTCTTAAAGTAGAAGATGAAAGCGATACTCGATCATTGTTGGAGTTTCTAACGGACTGATTTGTTCTTGCGTCGTGGGTTCTTACTGCAGTATTGTTTCTGTTTTCTTGGGTACTTCTTAAAGTGTTTTGACTTAAAGATGTGTCACCCATTCTGGATGTGGCATCTTGACGGTATCTGTCACTAACTCTACTGTTGGTTGTTGTTGTACCACGACGTCCAGAATTATAACTCGCTACTCTTCCGTAATCATAGTGCACGGGCTGTCTGTAGTTGCTTGTGTATGGACTGTAATAGTAATGACGGACAGGTGTGTAAAATTGTCTATACGGTCTTGAATAAACTATGCAAAAACTTGGCGCTGGTATTGCATAATACACATGCCAAGGTCTGTAAATATAAGCCCTGTTATAGACATTGATGTATCCACTATAATGAGTATAAACATTGAAGTTATTGTAATGAACATACAATCCACCTACTCGGGCCAAACGACCATAATTGTTGTAGTTGATATTCACATTGCCAACTTGTGTAACCCGACCATAAAAATCATAATAGATTGGTGTGTTTTCAATTTGAATGATGGCTCCGAAGTCGTCAAATTGTACATAAGGGCTATAATCGTAACCCGTATTAAAACTGAATGATGCATTGGGTGTATTTATGGAAACGTTGACATCTGGTCCATAATCTGGGGCATAGAAGTCAAACTGACCATCGGGGAATACAGAAAACTCAATACCACCTTCCGTAAATATGAAAGAGTTGCCATAACCACGGTTAATGAGGTTAGTTGATGAATTATCTTCAAGTGCGTGGGTGGTTTTTGCGCTTACTGTGGCTCCGACAAGGAACACTGCAGTAAAAACTAAAGCTAATTTTTTCATGAGTGTTTGATTTAGGTTTAACATAATTTTTATTGTTCAAACAGTATGCCAAAATGCAAAAGCTATGTTTAAATGATTGATACCGATAAAAAATATTTTATTGTACAAAAAGCTTTTTTTTATCAACAGGATTTCTTGCAGAACTTTTGGGTTACAATTAAAGAAAGGCTAAAGATTTTATCCATTCAAATATTTAATTGTCCTACAAGATAATTTGGCCTTCGATTTATTTTGTGTTAGAAAAAAGGGTATATTTATCTGTCTAACCATCATTTATTTAAAATTTCATCCCACTCAATGAGTCATCGTCCCTCACAACCCCTCAATTTAAAAAACATACTATCTGTTCGATCTTTTTTATTAAAAATCATTGGCGTAGTATGCGCAGTAATCGCAATTAAGGGTTTTATGATCCCAAACCATTTTTTGGATGGGGGTCTCTTAGGCATCTCAATCCTTATCCATGAGTTTTATCATATAGATGTTAGCATTCCCCTAATTGTATTGAATCTACCTTTTGTTTATATCGGGTATATGAAAATAGGAAAAAACTTTGCTGCACATGCCTTGATTACGGTCATTTTATTAGGTGTGTTATTGAATCTTTTAACAATTCCAACAATTACAAACGACAGTTTTTTAACTGCTATTTTTGGAGGTGTCTTCGTAGGATTGGGTATTGGTTTAGTGATTCGTGGCGGTGGTGTTCTTGATGGTTTGGAAGTGATTGCAGAATATACCAATGACCAATTCGGATTATCAATTTCAGAAATTATTATGGCCATTAATACCAGTATTTTCTTGATTATAGCTTTTTATTTGGGCATTGAAAAAGCGATGTATTCAATTTTGACCTTTTTCACTGCCATAAAAGTTTCTGACTACGTTGTCGATGGATTTGAAAAACTGATATGCCTAAGTATTATTTCTCCCGATTCCGAAAAAGTAAAGTCAATCATCGTCAATGATTTTAATAAAGCGATTACAATTTATAAAGGTGAGCGAGGTAATTTACCAGGCTCTTACAACATTAAACACGATTGTGATATTATTGTTGCAGTAGTCACACGATTGGAATTGCATAAAATTAAAAAAGCCATCAATGCTGCCGAACCAAAGTCCTTTATGTTTGTCCAGAATGTACGGGAAGTTGGAGGGGGTATTGTCAGCAAAAAAAGCGCTCATTAATGGATTCAACCTATAAAGCCATACACAAGCATGTTATTGAAACTTTGACCAAACAATTGCCCAAATATTTGACCTACCATAGCGTTTTGCATACTAAATACGTATTGGAAAAGGTAATTTTTATTGGCAAGAAAGAAGCTGTGTCAAAAGCAGATTTGCATCTATTAAAGATTGCCGCATTATACCATGATATCGGCTTCATAAAAACCCATACTGACCATGAAGAAATTGGTTGTGAGATTGCACGTAAGGATTTAAGAGTATATCATATTTCTGAAAGGGATATCAATATTATTTGTGGCATGATTGCGGCAACTAAAATCCCACAACAGCCAAAAACACATTTGGAAGCAATCCTTGCCGATGCCGATTTGGAGTATTTGGGCACCAAACATTTTGCTCATGTAAGTGAATTACTTTATGAAGAACTGAAACATTACAATAACGCTTTTACTAGAATGGAGTGGAAGGCTTTCCAAATTGATTTTATGTCCAAGCATCATTATCATACCAAGTTTTGCAAACATTATAAATCGCATAGAAAACAAAATAACATGAAACAACTTAATAATTTATAAATGGCAAAACAGCAATAGAATAATGCATAAGGTTGGAAAATTGAGATAAAAACAAAACCCCAAAGCCTCTTGGGAGAAGAACTTCAGGGTTTTCAGTATAACATTAAGTAGACGTTATTTCTTTATCTTTTTTGTTTTTTCAATATATTACCTTGTTTATAATAGTAATAATCTCCGCTATCATCAAAATCGTTGTCACTGTATGTTCCAAAGGCATGGCCTTGACCTAATCCATAATTGTATTGGCTATTGGTTGTATTAACTATACCGTGGCTATTGACCAATTCTCCCCAGTGATTATATGTCAATCTTAGACCGCCTACTTGGCTCAATAATCCACTACGGCTGTAGTTCATATATACAGTACCTACTCGTTTCACTTTGCCAACATTGTCATAGTTGATGAACACATTGCCAATACGTCTCACTTTGCCATCATAATCATGTTGTATCAAAATACCTCCACTAGTTGGAATATAATAGTTAGTACGGCTTACAGTTCTAGGTGCACCTTGGGTGGTGTTTATAGAACTTCTTCTAGAGTTTGTGTCCCTATAATAATAGGAATCATTATAAAAGTCATTGTAACTGCCGAACGAATTTCCGGGATTGGTATTGAAATCAAAACTTCCGTCAGGAAAGATTAAAAATTCAACACCTCGTTCCATGAACATAATCGGTTCAGCATAACGATAGCGTGTCGTATTTAAAAAATCTTCACCTTTTGGTGCAACGTTGGCTGTTGTCGCGATTGCAGATGTTAATCCTATTAACATCATCGCTGCAAAATGTAATTTTGTCTTCATAATTATAGGATTTAAGATTATGCCTACTCTTTTATCAATTCTGAATGCTTTTCGGCTTACGCTATTCTCGTTTGGATATTCAATATACGTGCCATAAATATTAAGGTGCTTGTAATAAGCGTGATCTATTGTTTTTTGCTTTTATCTAGATTGAGTTCAATCGCATGGGCAATCCTTCAATGGTCTAAAAATATTCGAGTATCCGTGGCTAATAAATTTTCCTAATTTTTGCTAAATTTATATCCAGTAACTGTCGTATACTGAAATAAGTTGACCATTTTACGGAGTTTTAAACAACTTGGTATTATGGCAAAAATAAAAGATTTTTTTAACGAGGGTTCCCAGCAAATAAATCGTTACTTTAGTGAAGGCTTTATGCGTAAAAGGCATGTGAAATAGAAAATAACACATTTACCGTGGTTGAAGTCAGCAGGGAATACGAAGTGTCCGCTACGGCAGTTTATAATTGGCTGGTCAAGTACTCCCTTAACCGCAAACGTGGCGTAAAGCAAATTGTTGAACTGATGAGTGATACCCGTAAAATACAAGATCTGAAAGCCAGGATTCGTGAACTAGAACAGATTGTAGGCCAAAAGCAGTTTTAGAATGAATTCAAAAGTAAGATGATCGATATCGCAGAAGAGATGTGTGGTATCGACATTAAAAAAAAACTTGGTTCCCAACCGTTACCTGGTTCTGGCTCCTTAGGGAAAACCACTGATGGAAAATGATCCAGATCTATCGTTGGTTAAATACCACCAGGCAAAACATCCATCAGCGGCTCAACAGGGAATTGGAAAGCTCTGGGGAGCAAGAGCAGTTGAAAGTGATTCTGCGCCAGATAAGGGAAGACCATCCGGAAATGGTTTGCAAGGCCCTGTACAGAAAGGTGAGTCCCCAGACAATGGGCAGGTATAAGTTCTTTGATTTTTATCGTAATTATGGATTTAAAATAGCTCCAAAAAAATCCTTTAAGAGGTCAACAAACAATGCCTGGGTCATCCGATTCCCTAATTTGGTTACCGGCTGGGAGTTGACAGGTGCAAACCAGGTTTGGGTGAGTGATATAACCTATTATGAAATGAACAGTAAGTTTTACTATCTCACCTTTGTCATGGATCAGTACTCCCACAGAATAATTGGCAATGGTGCAAGTGATACCCTTAATAAAGAGGGCACCACCATACCAGCTTTAAAAATGGTATTGATCCGTATAACAGGGAATGAAGTGGCAAAACCGATTATCCATTCCGATGGCGGGGGACAATATTATAGCCGGAATTTTATAAAGCTCACAAAAGATCGCTTAAGAAACAGTATGTGTAAAAACGTATTCGAGAACCCACATGCCGAAAGGATTAACGGGATTATAAAAAACAACTGATTAAAGGGTTATGGGCCAATAAGTTTTGATGATCTCGAAAAGAAATTAAATAAAGCTGTCTATATGTATAATCATGAAAAAAGCCATGGCTCCATCAATCATTATACACCTATAGCATTTGAACAAGAATTAGATAAAGAATCAGTAACTTTAATTTATAATTAATCATTAACCAACTTTATAAAACGGTCAATCTTATTAGGACTCTACATTTTAAAAACCAAAAACCAAAAACCAAAACCGACAACCAACAACTAATTTGAGCAAAGACATCATCCCATTACAAGAAGACGTTTCCAATTCCCCATTATACAGTGAAGATTTAGCACCTGTTCCAGCAAGTCAGAGAACTTGGAGTAAGTGGCATCTCGCTGCGATTTGGGTCGGTATGGCAGTTTGTGTTCCAACGTATTTGTTGGCGTCCTATATGATTAAGTCGGGTTTGAATTGGTACGAAGCATTGATTATAATTGGCGTAGCAAATCTCATCATTACAGTTCCGATGGTTTTGAATGGACATGCAGGTGTCAAATACGGAATACCATTTCCTGTGATTGGTCGTGCAGCTTTTGGAACGAAAGGAATTCATTTAGCATCTGTAACTAGAGGTATTATTGCATGCGGTTGGTTCGGTGTCCAAACGTGGATTGGAGGTTTGGCGATTTATGCGATTTTTAATGCAATAACAGGTTCAACAGGAGAGTTGGGTCTGACCGTGGGAAAGTTTGTCGGCTTCGGCATTTTCTGGGTCATCAATATGTATTTTATTTGGAAAGGCACCGAAAGCATTAAATGGCTCGAAACCTATTCTGCACCCATATTAATAATTATGGGTTTGATTCTCATTTACTGGAGTTATGCCAAGGCAGATGGTTTTGCAATTGTATTAGACCAAAGCGTTCAACTTGAAAAATCCTCCGCAACCATTACAAAAAAAGAGGATGTTTATTTGCTTCATCTCAATGCATTAATAGACAAAGAAGGTCAAATAAAAGTGACGGATTATAAGATTGTTTCCAATGAAAATGCAACTTGGAAACCTTTCACAACTGAGCCAATCACAATCTCCAAATCTGAAAACGTTCAGTTACAATTCCGAAATATATCTTCAGGAACACCTGTCTTTTCGAGTGTTGTAACAGCAAGTATTGTTGATTCTTCATCAACAGCATCATCAAGCAAAATCTGGAGTTATCTTCTTTGGCTAACAGCAATGGTCGGCTTTTGGGCAACCATGTCCATCAGTATTGCGGACATCACACGCTATGCATCCACCCAAAAAGACCAAGTAGCAGGACAGTTCATCGGACTTCCAGCCACGATGATGCTGTATTCTTTTGTCGGAATCTTTGTCACCTGCGCAGCAATCATTAACTTTAAGGACATATTGATTGCGGACGATGCACCTTGGGACCCGGTTTCACTCATTGCGAAATTCAAAAACCCATTAGTTGTTATCGTGGCTCAAATTTTCATGCTGATTGCAACCTTGAGCACGAATATCGCGGCAAACGTGATTGCACCATCTAATG
>JBGTDZ010000425.1:0-3599 GCA_041748055.1 Aquaticitalea sp. | reverse complement strand
GAAGATAAAGACTTTCTTACTTATGGAAGCAGTTCAAAAAACTTATATTTGCTACTGTTAGAAGACTTATAAATGAAGGAATTAAGTACAAGAGCCATTTCCGGTGCTTTATATATCTCATTACTTATTCTTTGCATTTATTGGCAATATGCCCTGGTGGTGCTATTTTTTGGATTTGGGCTTATTTGTATGGCTGAGTTTAAGAAATTGATCCAACTGGAGAGCAAGGCGCCCTACATTGTATTCACTGTCATGTACTTAGGATTTAGCATTTGGTGCTTCGCATCTTCCAGAGATGCTGGTTTTAATGAAGCCATTCAGATTCTTCAAGTTATCACTATTTTTGTGCAATTGCTTTTAATTAAGGATTTATTTTCAGAAAAAACCATTCCGTTATTTACTACTAAACGATTCATTCTCACCACTTTTTATCTCTCAAGTGCCTTTGTGTTTTTGATTTTGATAGCCCATCACAATTATCAATTCACACCATTATTGCTATTAGGTGCATTTATTTTGGTTTGGGTCAACGATACTGGTGCCTATTTCATTGGAAAGAATTTTGGTAATCAGAAATTGTTTCCAAGAATTTCCCCAAAAAAAACGGTGGAAGGGTTTTTGGGTGGGTTATTTTTTGCATGTATCGCCAGTTATTTTATCGCTAAATTTACAGGAACTTTAGATTTTACATATTGGTTGATCTTAAGTATAATCGTAAGTGTTTTTGGAACTATTGGCGACTTGATAGAATCAAAGTTTAAGAGACAGGCCAACGTAAAGGACAGCGGTGTGATCATGCCAGGACATGGTGGCTTGTTAGATCGCTTGGATAGTATTATTTTTGTAGCACCATTTTTCTATTTATTTTTAAGACTGTTTCCTCATGTTTCATAAAGAAGGCCATAAAATAATTTTCTCCAGTTTAGTCATTTTGGTGGCTTCACTCCTTTTGATTGACCACTTCATCGCAACGGAATGGATTCGTAAGGGATTGATGTTATTGATTTTGGGCATGTTCTTATTGATTCTTCAATTTTTTAGAAACCCTAAACGTATTGGCCAACGCAACGATATTCATGTTCTGTCTCCAGTGGATGGTAAAGTAGTGGTAATCGAAGAAGTTTTTGAAAAGGAATTTTTCAACGAGAACCGTATTCAGGTATCCATTTTTATGTCACCAATCAATGTACACGTAACTCGATATCCGGTTGGCGGTAAAGTAGTAATGAGCAAATATCATCCAGGAAAATTTTTGGTGGCCTGGCATCCAAAATCAAGTGAAGAAAATGAACGCACTACTGTCGTGGTTGAAAATTCAGTGTTTGGAAAGGTATTGCATAGACAGATTGCAGGTGCAATGGCAAAACGCATCGTCAATTATGCCAATGTGGATGACACAGTAACCCAAGGAAGTGATTCCGGGTTTATAAAATTTGGCTCAAGAGTGGATGTATTTTTACCTTTAGACGCTAAAATAAAAGTGCAACTTAATCAGAAAGTAAAAGGCGGCATTAGCATCTTGGCCGAAAAATGATGGAAAACGACGAATTGGACATCGAATTTGAAGAGGCGGTGGAACGCATTAACAGCTTTACTGGAGCATTTCCCGCTGATTTATTATTACGCCTCTATGCCTATTACAAAAAAGCTACAAACAACTATGAGCGGCCAAGTAGCAGCAAGCCAATTATAAACGCATTCAAGACCAATGCACTGTTTCAAGTGAAAGACATTACTCAAGACGAGGCCAAACGCATCTATATTGATTTAGTAAACACTTACTTTTTGTATGGAAAATGAAATTAGATTATTAATCCCTAATCAATGGCATGGTAGAGCAACGCAAAAGGCCTTCTTGCTTTGAAATTTCTGCATAGGGTACTTCTTCAACCGTAATATTTTGTCTACGTATCCAATCATTCAAACGGGTAAAATTGCGTTCAGATATAACGACATCCTCTGCAATAGAAAATATGTTGCTGTTCATGTGGTACATTTCTTCACGGGTAATGTGAAATAAATTTTCTTTACCGAACAATTTTACCAAATACACATAGTCACTTTCTTCCCTAAAGCCACTTTTATAGATAATTCCTTTGTTTTTACCAACTGGCTGAAAGCAACAATCCAAATGCAATGCATTGTCCCGGGGTTCTATTTTTGATTTTACCAAATCAAATTCCTTAACTTTTTTATTGGGAAACAAATCTTTTATAAACTCAACCCCTTCGATATTGGTTCGAGCGGTAATATAATTTTTGTAATCACTTCCCTTATAAGTACCGATAAAAATATGGTCATTCCACAGCATGACGTCGCCACCTTCAATATGCACTTCTTCTGGTGGGCTAATCACTTTTTTGGGATCCACTTTGTCAATCACATATTGAATCGCCTCCAACTCCCAATCGCGCTCTGGTAAAATATTGGCTTTTATAAATTTATCGTCAATAACAAATGCAATATCCCGGGCAAATATTTGATTGTAATCCTCTATCAATTCTGGACGAAACACTTTCACATCGTATTTCTCAAAAACTCCTGCTACGGCTTCTATTTCCTTTACCATATCCTTTTCGACTGGATAAGTTCCAGCTTTGATGTGTTCCAAAGATTTTGGATCATAAGCCTCTTCGATTGCAGGGGTGGGACCATTACTTTTGGCAGTTCCCAAAATCACGGCCCTTAAGCGTGATGTTTCATTTTTGATATTTAGGTTTAGAGAATTCATAGCTTGCAAATATAAAAAAAGCCCCATCTAAAAAAATGAAGCTTTCCACAAAATCTTTTACTTTTATTTATCGCTTGTCTATCGACCTGAAAGGCCTTAAGGTTTCACCGATATAAATTTGACGAGGACGGCCTATTGGTTCTTTGTTCAAACGCATTTCCCTCCATTGTGCAATCCAACCGGGCAAACGTCCCAGGGCGAACATCACCGTAAACATATCGGTCGGGATTCCCATGGCCCTGTAAATAATACCCGAATAGAAATCAACATTCGGATAAAGTTTGCGATCCACAAAATATGGGTCCTTCAATGCCTCTTTTTCAAGTGCTTTGGCAATCTCCAAAATTGGATCATTCACACCCAAATCATTCAAAACATCATCAGCTGCTTTTTTGATAATTTTAGCCCGAGGATCGAAATTCTTGTAGACTCTGTGACCAAAGCCCATCAAACGGAAAGGGTCTTCCTTGTCTTTAGCTTTTGCCATGTATTTATCTGTATCACCGCCATCATTATTTATGGCTTCCAACATCTCCAATACTGCCTGGTTGGCACCACCATGCAGTGGCCCCCATAGTGCGGAAATACCAGTAGAAAGTGATGCAAACAAGCCAACATGCGATGAACCTGCAATTCTCACTGTTGAAGTAGAGCAATTTTGCTCATGGTCAGCATGAAGAATCAATAATTTATCCAATGCATTGATAATAATTGGGTTTAACACATATTCTTCATTGGGCTGCTTGAACATCATTTTTAGGATATTCTCAACATAACCTAAATTTTTATCTCCATAATCCAATGGCAATCCGTGTTTTTTTCGGAACGTCCAAGCCACCAAAACCGGAAATTTCCCCAAAATCTTGAC
>JBGTDZ010000424.1:0-17491 GCA_041748055.1 Aquaticitalea sp. | reverse complement strand
GTCTACACGTGGGTCCTCCTTGGCCACCATCAAAGTTGTGACATAGTCGGGCGACATAAAACTCAATAGGGACGCTACCGTAATACCACCAACGGCATATAAAGAAAGTTTTTCTACAAACAGCCTCCGGTCCACTTTGTTATGGGCATAATCGTCATAGAGATCAAACACTTCTTGGCTGATGTCTTCTTTCTTAAGTGGTTTCATAGCATTTGATTTTAGTGTTCAACAAGTTATGAAATAAAAATACAATCTCCCATAGCTTATTTTTTGAACATGAAAAACACGGCCAAGACCAAAAATATAAAGGAAATGACATGATTGATTCGAAAAGTTTCATTCTTGAAGACCAACAAGGTAAAGATGGCAAATACTGACAAAGTGATAACTTCCTGTATCACTTTTAGTTGCAAGAGCGAGAAAGGTCCTCCATTGTCTTGAAAGCCTATTTTGTTTGCTGGCACTTGGAACATATATTCAAACAGGGCGACACCCCAACTGATAAGGATGATGGCAATGAGTCCAAGCTTGTTGAACCATTTCCATTCCGAAAATTTTAAATGCCCTTACCAGGCAATGGTCATGAAGATATCGCTTAATTTCAACAAACCGATAGTTGCGAAAGCTTTCAGGGAACTGAATGATTATTTATTTGTATTTAATATTTTAGCGAGTTCAGCAGAGCCCGCGCATCTGCTTCATCTTCGGCAGCCACATAAATCTGTATTTCATCAAACAAACCTACATAGGAAGAGTCGGATTTGTCCAATTCATGATATTTGATGCCAGCTTCAGTAAGTGCATTTCTAAATCCCATGGCTTGAATATGTGAGGTACCAGAAAATACTTTCTTTTTGTTGTCTTCCATTGTAAATGCTTTTGTTAAAAATTAAAATATCCGTTCCAGGAATTCTTGGATGCTTTGTTGATTGGCTCTAATAAGTTCAGCTCGCGCGTTGCGAATGTCTTTTGGGTTCTTGTCCTGCGACAATTTGAATTTCCCTTCCCAATGGGTGATATTGATTTCAAAACCTTTGATGTAGTCAATCAGGGCATGCATACGCGGATGGTCCAATGGTAAGGTGTATTTGTGATCGGGCGCTTCCAAATACTCCGTCATGATTACTATGGACTGTTTAACCCTGTTTGTATCGTCAATGGCGGTTACTATACCTTTTAAATGCACTTTGACATAATTCCATGTAGGCAATTGGGTAGTGCTATAGATGCTTGGGGAAATATAACATTGGGGCCCTCCGAATATCAGAGTTACCTTGTTTCCATCTCTGAGCAATTCGGCCTGAGGGTTGAATTTATCGATATGTCCGATTAGTTTTCCATCGGTGTAAATTAAAGGCAAATGGGTCACCAAAGGTTCATCATCCTCTACTGAAATCAAAGTCGCCAAAGGATAGGTCGTGATAACCTCAATCATATGGTCTTTATTATGGTCTTGATGATGTGGTGGTGGATACAACTAATTAATATTTATCGATTAGAGATTTGTGATTTTTGTTTTACTTTGACTTAAAAAGGTTCATTTTTTAAACTCCAAACTGACTTAAATGATGGTCTAGGTGCTTGTATTGCATCTTTCCCCATTGTTCGGTTGTAAACTCTCCAAAGAAGGGATGTTTGGGCCAATGCAAGTTGAGATCTTTTTTCTGAAATTCATTCACACAGTCTTTAAGCCTTTGTTTCTCTATATGAAAAGAATCAGCCGCCTTTACTTTAAAGTCGTTTACCGTTGGAAGGTTGTGTTTCCAAGGCTTGTCATTGTACATATGGGATTTGTAGAGTTTTAGGACCAGTTTCATGACTGCATTGGGATTCTCCGTAAAAGTCATGCGGCCATTGGCAACTTTCAAAGGTCTTTGGCAGTGGTTGAGCATCTCAGCAACGCTCATTTTTCCCCAATGTGGTTTTTTGTGTTCATCGAGTTTTTCGATACGCTGTAAAACCTCTTGATGTGTGTCGGAATCAAATAAAGATTTCATAATATTGCCATTATAAGAATTCGTTCTGAAATTTACAATATTTATAATTATCTTATGTCAGAAAAAATGCCTTCTTTTTCCATAAAGAATTGGTCAGAAGATGATAGGCCTCGCGAAAAGTTGCTGAACAAAGGCAAAGATGCTTTGAGCGATGCCGAGTTGGTCGCTATTTTGATCGGTTCAGGCAGTAGGAATGAAAGTGCCGTCGATTTATGTAAGCGTATCCTGGCCAGTGCCAATAATAATTTGACTGCATTGGGTAAGTTGTCCATAAAACAATTGATGGAATTTAAGGGAATTGGCGAGGCTAAGGCGATCACAATAGTTGCCGCGTTGGAGTTGGGACGTAGGCGAAGAGGAGAGGAGGCGCTTCAACAAAAAAAAATAGATTCCAGCCATTCGGTTTTTGAACTTATGCAGCCCATTATTGGAGAGTTGCCTCATGAGGAATTCTGGATTGTATATTTGAACAATTCAAACAAGGTCATCCATAAAAATTTATTGAGCAAAGGAGGCATCACAGGTACTTTGGTAGATATTAGATTAGTAATGAAAACGGCCATTGAAGTTGGAGCCACAGGGCTAATTTTAGCACATAACCATCCATCAGGGACGCTAAAACCAAGTGATGCAGATAAACAGATAACAAAAAAGGTGAAGACAGCTTCCGAGAGTTTGGACATCAAGGTTATTGATCATTTGATTGTAACGGAGAAAGCATATTTTAGTTTTGCAGATGAAGGGATGCTTTGATAAACGAGTGATGATGCTGATTAAGTAATATTGAATTCTGATTAAAATCGCTGCTAAAGATTGAATACGGCCACCTGAAGAGTATAAAAATGCTATTAGTTTACACCCATAAAATAACACCAAGAGTTAGTTATGTCTTTAAGCATATCTGTTTGCGTGTTTTAGGTATCCCAGTATCATTTACGACCACCATAGAGGAATTCATTGCCCATGATACCCTGAAAATGACCTATACCAAGCAGCCTTTGGGAAACGAGTTTTTTGTTAGAAGCCATGAACTACTATTTGAGCAAGGGTTATCTGATTTTGATATCAACGTGCAGCAATGGGAACATACAGTTGGCTTTTTTCAGACAAACGAAAAAAGTAGCTTGTCTTACGATATTTTTGCTGCGACCTTTTATTTATTATGTCGGTATGAAGAATACTCACCCCATGTTAAGGATGAATACGGACGTTTCGAAGGTACCGAGAGTTTGGCATATAAGAATGGTTTTCTGCATCAACCGGTTGTGGACATATGGGCCTTTATGTTTCGTGATGCCTTACAATTTCAATTTCCAGGATACGAATACCCAAAACGAACTTATAAAGTTCAGCCCATTATCGACGTTCCAATGGCTTATTACTACAAGCATAAAGGACTTCTGCGCACATTCGGGGGCACATTGAGCGACTTGTATCGTTTAAGATTTCGTAAGTTTTACAAGCGATATTCGGTATTGGCTGGTTTTGAGCGCGACCCCTACAATACATTCAAATGGATCATTACAAAGCAAAAACAAGTAAGCAATAAATTTGTGGTCTTTTTTCTCATTGGCGAATATTCGACTTATGACAAAAACATTAATATCAACAAGAAAGAGTTTGTATCACTCATTAAATATGTGTCAGACTATTGTAAAGTAGGATTGAAAGTATCTTATTTCGGATTGGATAACCTTCAGATATTGAAAAAGGAAAAGCAAAAAATGGAGTCAGTCATTAATTCTGAGTTGGAAGCCTCACGTAATTCGTTCTCCAAACTCAACCTCCCCGAATCCTACCGAAATCTTATAGAAGTGGAAGTGAAACAGGATTACACAATGGGATACATCGATCTATTGGGCTTTAGGGCTGGTACCTGTACACCATTTCAGTTTTACGATCTGGATTATGAAATACAGACGCCATTGCAAGTTAACACGTTTCACATGTTTGATAGCGCACTGTTAAAAATGTCGTCTTTATTGGATAAAAAGGAGGAGTTGGAAAGACTGATTGCAGAAATAAAAAAAGTAAACGGTACATTTGCGCCAGTGTTCCATAACCATTCCTTCAGCAATGAAGAACGTTGGCAAGGATTTAGGGATTTGTTTTCTTATGTTTTGGATTCCGTCAATGAAAATTAACAATATCAAGCACATTTTTTTCGACCTCGATCATACCTTATGGGATTTTGATAGGAATTCTGCTTTGACATTTGAGAAAATTTTCAAGATCAATAAGGTAAAAGTTGATACAACTCGTTTTTTAAGTATCTATGAGCCTTTAAATCTTAGCTATTGGCGTTTATACCGCAACTCTGAAATTGATAAAGAGCATCTGCGATACGGCCGATTGAAAGACACGTTCGATGCCATGGAATTTACAGTTGCGGATGATTTGATACATCTTTTGTCTGAAGATTACATTAAGCATCTCACTACTTTTGACCATTTGTTTGGAGACACCATTGAGATTTTAAATTATCTACACCCTAATTATCAATTGCATATCATTACCAATGGGTTTGAGGAAGCCCAATTCAAGAAATTACAAGTCTCCAACATCGCCCATTATTTTAAAACTGTTACCAATGCAGAAAATGCCGGGGTAAAAAAGCCAAATCCCATAATCTTTGATTATGCCCTTAAGTTGGCCAACGCAAATCCAGAAGAAAGTTTAATGATTGGTGATAGCTATGAGGCAGATGTGCTGGGAGCTTTAGAGGTAGGTTATGACGCTATTTTCTTCAATTACCGCAAGGATGAAAGTGCGCCCCATATCAAGCAAATCCATAGATTAATGGAGTTAAAATTGTACCTCTAAATACTTTTAGATTATTCTTTTCGTTTGTATGTGCAAAACCAATCCGAATGAAATTCAACTTCTCGCTAAAATGCCTCTTATTTTTAGGTTTTTTGATAGCCTTCAATGCATGTGAAAAGGATATGGATTTGGTTTTAGAGGAAGATGCGGTAACTTTTCCGATGATTGAATCAGATTTGATGATCACTCTTCTGTCTGCTTCCGATTTTAAAACACAAAGAAGTGCACAAGACCGAGTGGTTTTCTCCGACACTTTGCCCTTAAATTTGGTAACGCCAGAATTTTTGATGGAGCAATTGAAAAAAACCAACCTAACATTCCAATTTACCAATACACTTGATACAAATTTTAAAATTGATTTTGAATTCTTGAACCAAGAAGATGAATTAATATATACAGTGCAAGTGCCTATTTCTGCAGGATCTACCGATGCACCCATCAAAGTCGAAACCATCGTGTTTATTGAAGCGCCAGAAATTGAAATTCTTAAAGTGGCGACAAAATTGGTTTGTAAAATCACTTTATCACAGAACGAAAAACCTGTAGCTTTGGATGCAAATGGCTTTATTGCCTTGCGATCAAAAAAAATACTTTTTTTCGAATAATGCAGAATCAAATTTTATGCGATTTCAAAATAATTTTAAGGCGCAAAGTGTATCTTTACAATATATAATACTTCAAATTTTAAGTCCGATGAACAAAGTCTTTTATATTTTTTCATTTTTGATATTGGCACACTTCAATTCATTTTCTCAAGAAAGCTTGAATGCATATAAATATATAATTGTGCCTGTCCAATACGATTTTATGAAGGAAAAAGATCAATATCAAATCAATTCCCTAACCAAATTCTTATTCAATAAATATGGATATTTGGCATTTATGCAAGATGAGGAAATGCCAGAGGATTTACGGAATAATCGCTGCTTGGGATTGACTTCGGAAGTGGTTAAAGACAACAGTCTTTTCAAGACAAAAATGCGTATCGATTTAAAAGATTGCAATGGAAATTTGATAATAAGCTCACAGGAAGGAGAAACACGCGAAAAGGATTTTGCCAAGGCATATGGTTTGGCCTTAAGGGATGCGTTTAGTACTTTTCAAAATATGCCTTATGAGTATCAGCCAAATGAAACCATATTATCTAAAGGGACCCCAACAATTGCAAAAACAATTGAAAAAGAACAAACGGAGATTTCTCGGTTAAAGGAAGAAATTGAATCTTTGAAAAAAGAGCAAGAAATTGTGGAGGTTGAAAAAAAAATGACATTACCTGAAATGGAAGTAATAAAAAAAACGGAAGAAAAACCGAAACAAAAAGTAGAAACAATGGTTGAGACTGTGGAGATTGCTTCTGACGTTTTATATGCGCAACCAATAGATAATGGTTTTCAGATTGTGGATACTACTCCAAAGAAAGTGATGATTCTCCTTAATTCGGGCATAAAAGATGTATTTACAGTTGAGGGCAAAAACGCCCTGGTTTACAAAAAAGGGGATGTTTGGATGTATTCAGAATCTGGAGATATCCTAAAAGGTGAGGTTATCAATATCAAGTTCTGAAAGAAAAATTAATGTGATTTTGGAATTTCCATATTGAATATTTGTTTTCTAATATCCATATTTCTCTTTCCATCGTTGCCTTAAAAATTCGCGCTGTGCTTGTTCTCTTTGGTTATTCCCAGGATTGTAAAATTGTGTATGCCTGATTTCCTCTGGTAAAAATTCATGTGGCACAAAGTTGTTTTCATAATTATGGGCGTATTGGTAATTGTCGCCATAGCCGAGTTCTTTCATCAATTTTGTTGGAGCATTCCTAATGGATAATGGGACTGACAAATCGCCTGTTTCCCTTACCAATTGTTGTGCTTTGCCAATGGCTTCGTAAGCGGCATTGCTTTTTGGTGATGTTGCCAAATAAGTGGTGCATTGGCTCAAAATAATTCTTGATTCAGGATTACCAATTACCGAAACCGCTTGAAAAGTGCTATTGGCAATTACCAAAGCCGTCGGATTGGCATTCCCAACGTCCTCACTTGCCAAAATCAGCAACCGACGTGCAATGAACTTCACATCCTCACCACCTTCAATCATCCTTGCTAGATAGTACACTGCCGCATTGGGGTCGCTTCCACGAATGGATTTAATAAATGCAGAAATGATATCATAATGCTGTTCCCCAGTTTTATCATATCGCACTGTGTTGCTTTGAACACGCTTCAAAACAGAATCATTTGTGATGACAATCGTCTCGTTGGCATTATAACTGGTTACAATCAATTCAAAAATATTGAGCAATTTTCGTGCATCACCACCGGATAACTGAATCAGTGCTTCAGTCTCTTTTAATTTAATGTCTAGTTTCGAAAGAATCCCATCTTCGGAAATAGCGCGTTTCAATAGAATTTCCAAATCCTTTTTATCGAAGGAATTAAGGACATAGACCTGACAGCGGGAGAGTAGGGCAGAGATGACTTCAAAACTCGGGTTTTCGGTAGTGGCACCAATCAAGGTGACCCACCCTTTTTCGACTGCTTGCAATAAAGAATCCTGTTGCGATTTACTGAATCGATGAATTTCATCAATGAACAATATAGGGTTTTTTGTTGTGAACAACCCGCCAGCTTGTTTGGCTTTTTCAATGACATCACGAATATCTTTGACGCCACTATTTATGGCACTTAAAGGATAGAAAGGTCTGTTGGACGCATTGGCAATGATATTGGCAAGGGTTGTTTTTCCAGTACCAGGAGGGCCCCAAAAAATCATCGATGGAATGACGCCGTTTTTTATGTGTTGTGTCAAAACCCCCTGCTCGCCAACCAAATGTGTTTGACTCAAATAGTCTTTGAGATGCTTTGGTCGTAATCTCTCTGCTAATGGTTCGTTCATAGAGTAAAATTACAAAATATGAAGTGACAATATTTCATATATTCGATAATTGGTCAACTAATTGAAAGGAAAATTATAAATTTAACCATGGACGACCAGCAACAATTTAAATATTCCACAGGAGTTTTTGCCTATCCTACTGCGTTTGTAATGCTTATATGGATTGTCTTTTGGGCGCAGGTTCGCTTTTTTTCAGAAATCAAGGGTTTTGGAATTTATCCCCAAACGTTCAACGGCTTGCTTGGCATTATCTTCAGTCCATTTATTCACGGGGATATCGAGCATATTTATCATAATACCATGCCATTGTTTATCCTTACAATGGCTTTGTTTTATTTCTATCGACAGATTGCTTGGAAGGTTTTACTGTTCGGCATCCTTTTTTCTGGACTGATCACTTGGATTATTGGCAGACCAGCAAACCACATTGGAGCAAGCGGATTGATATATGTTTTGGTAAGTTTTATCTTTTTTAAAGGCATGTTTGCCAGGCATTACCGATTGATAGCATTGTCATTAATGGTAATATTTTTATATGGAAGCATGATTTGGTATGTGTTTCCAGTTAAGGAAGGCATATCTTGGGAAGGTCATTTGGGTGGATTGATAACGGGCATTTTGTTTTCACTTATTTTCAGGAAAACTATTGCCAAGCCGGAAAAATATGTTTGGCAAGAACCTAATTATAAGGAAGACGACGATCCATTTTTAAGACATTTTGATGCAGATGGGAATTTTATTGAGCACTTAAAACCTGAAGTTGAAATTGAGCTTGAAGTTGAGGAAGAAATTGAAATTGAAGTCGAAAAAAGAACTCAATATATGTATACTTATAAACCAAATAAAAATGAAGATTTACAATAAAATCCCTTGAAATTAGCTATGGTTTAAAAATCTTGAATCTTGAATCTATAATCTATAATCTATAATCTTTGTCTTACCACTTCATAGAGAAATGCACCACAAGCCACAGAAACATTTAAGGATTCAATCTCACCGAGAATAGGAAGTTTTGCTTTGTCGTCCACTACTTTTAAAATGGATGGATTGATACCTTTCCCCTCTGAACCCATAATGATGGCGCAAGGTTCTATGAATGAAACATCGTAAAGATTTTGTTCAGTTTTTTCAGTAGCAGCAATAACTTTGATACCCGAAGCTTGCATATAAAAAACGGCATCTTTGATGTGATCTACTTTACAGATTGGAATCTTAAAAATGGCACCAGCGCTGGTTTTTACCGTATCTCCATTGACAGGTGCACCTCCTTTTTTCTGTATAATAATCCCTGAGACACCTGTACATTCAGCTGTCCTTATGATGGCACCAAAATTACGAACGTCACTCAATTGGTCAAGCAATAGGAATATTGGCACTTTGCCAGATTCCAATACCGACAATACCAATTCTTCTAATGGATAAAACTCAATTGGCGCAATTTGTGCCACAGCACCTTGGTGGTTCATTTTAGTTAAACGATTCAACTTTTCTACGGGTACATATGAAGCATTCAAACGTTCTTTATGGATAAGTTGCTCCAATTCTGTGAACAGTTCCCCTCGCAACCCTTTCTGTAAGAATATTTTGTCTATATTTTCGCCAGATTTAATCGCTTCAATGATGGCTCTAATGCCAAATATGGTGGTCTCTTTTTCCATAGGTCAAAGGTATAAAAAAACCATCCTAAAATTTAGGATGGTTTTTTCTATTGTTATGTTTAATTTTAACTTTTATGGTAAATCGTCTACTTGTGCTGTACTTTTATATCCGTAGTACTCCCATATTTCACCTGGAATGTCTGAAAATTCGGCTTTGAAATAGATGCTATCAACAACATCTCCTGTCGGAGTAGTAGCGCCACCTTTTATAATTCGACCTTCGGTAATCGTGACGGTTACACCATAATACAATTCATCCAAATCTGTACCCGAAAAAGTCATTGTATTAGGATCATAATTCACTTTGGCTTTTAGCCCCCAGCCATGTTCTAAATCATCAAGCCATAATGCATTGGTATCATTATCAGAAGTATTATAGGTACTTATGGTATTGGTATCCTGATTGACACCATCTCTGTCAATATCAACAACCCATTTACCTACAACTTCTTGAAGTAATATATCACTTTCATATGGAACGGATTCTTCTTGATCACAGGAAACAAAAGTTGTTACCATCGCCAGCATTAGGAACAAATAGCTGAAGTTTTTCATTTTTATAATATTTTTCATTTTAATTATTTTTTATTAAAAGTATTCATCAGTTTGAGTAAAGGTAGTTACAAATGTAAAACCAAAATCCCATGAGACTGTAAGTACAAGAGTTCGAGCTGCGGGATTTACAATTAAACTAGTAAAAGTATTTGAACCACCAAAAGTGCCAGTAGTAACATTACCTTCACTAGTAAAACTATTTCCTGGAATGCTATTGGCGACAAGAACCATGCCTGTTGTTGCAAAAGATAAACCAAGTCCTCTTCCATATTCATACCAACCACCTTGTGCATCAGATATGGCGTATCTGTTGTTTCCTAGGTCTCTAATAATAAAAGGACCATTATCTCGGTAAGCATCACTGGGAGTTGTACCGTTTCTCGCAACGGTGGCTGTATACATTCCAGCTATACTAGTAACAAGATCACCATTACATTCAGGATATATTACTACTCTATTATTAGTAGCTGGAATACCGTCATCATTAAAAGCACTATAAGAGACCAAATAGACATCGGGTCCATCAGTTACTTCAGTTCCTCCAAAGTATTTGCTAATTATCCTAGTTTCAAGATCTATTTCTACACCTCCGGCTGATGCTATAGCTCCGGGGTCTGTATAAGAGGTTGCATTACAATCGAGAACAACATCTCCTCCCTCCAGTGTAATTAAAGGTAGGAAAGTTATTTTCGACTCATCTGCAGATCCAGGTGCCTCAACACTCGGGTCACAACTTGTCAATATCAATCCAAAGATTGAACATATATATATTAAAAATTTAAATTTTCTCATTTTCATTATTTTTAAAATTAATTATCCCAGAATATATTATCGGTGATAGTCCTTTGTGCAGGCGCATTTGGGTTCAAACTTCTCTCAGTGTCTGGATAGAGCCATGCAGAAGGAAATTCTCCGGCAGGCAATACAGACAACGGAGGGGTCTGCCAGATGCCATCAGTAAACAATCTGCTTTCTGGTCTGTCAAATCTACGAGCCTCAATCCATCCCTCATCTTCTTGGGTTCCATTCAAGGAGATCCATTTCTGAACTGCAATTGTATCAATTTTACCAACAAGAGGATCTGAAACCGCATAACCCAAAGAACTTATGTAAGAGGATGCATCTCCTAATCCCATATATGAAAAATTTAAACTGATTGCCGTTTCGAACGCTGCCAATTCATCATCACTCGTTCCATAACGAGCTGCTGCTTCTGCTCTTAAAAACCAAACCTCCCAAGGACTCATCAATATGGCAGGTTTTGTAGCGCCATATGCGTAGTCAGAAGCGATACTATAATCACTTTGTGGAGCTGTGAAAGGTTCATCGTCAATCGTGCCTTGATCAATCCCACGTAATTGATTAGCAGCAGGTCCAGTTGTAGCAACTTTATATAGAACTTCGCCTCTTGGGTCTTCTAATGCTTCAAGTACATTCAGAGTGGCATTGCTAGCGAAGTAAAACATACCTACCCCAAATTCAGAAATGCCATACATAGGATTTTGATTTCCTGCAACATCTGTAAATGGTATCAATGGCATATCATCGACTGTTTCTATAAAAGACCCAGTATTGATGAGATTTTGAATCGCTGCCCCTTGAGGGTCAACTTCAGATGTTCTCATGAGGATTCTCAACTTTAAAGAATTAGCAAATTTTATCCATTTCGAGATATCTCCACTATAAACAAAATCATCGTCTCCTACGTCATCACCTTCCGCTGCATCTAGTTCAACTAAAGCTTCATCCAACATAGTAATAAGTGCAGGATAAACCACCGTCGCTGCTGAATCATAATTGGGAGCTAAGTTTGACCCATCTTCAATCGCGCCAGAAAGCGCTTCTGTAAATGGAATATCTCCAAAATGATCCACCAAACCTTGAAAAATATAAGCTTTTAACACCTTTGAAATTCCTCGGTATGCAGAAGAAGTACTATTCTTATCAATATAATCTAAATCTGCAAGAGAATTGGCATAAGCACGTTGCCAATAACCATCCTGACTAGTAGCTTGTTGTACGAAACGTTCTTCATTTCCAATGGAAACTCCAATGCCCCAAGTGTAGTATTGACTCCAAAGGAATGAATCACTGTAATTTAAATCAGCTTCAACAATGTAACCCAAGAACCCGATGGCTGAACTCAAGACTTGTGGATCGTCAGCAGTTGGGAAATTGTTAGGATCTATATTAACCTCTTCTAAACTATCCTCACATGAAATGTATAAGGTTGTTAGAAAACATATTAAAATTATTTTTATTGTATTTTTCATATTGTTTTTTTTTAAAATGACAATTGTAGACTAAGTCCCAAACTTCTGGATGAAGGAGTTTGGGTGGTTTCTATACCTTGAGCATTGCCTGTCAATGCAGGACCATTCACTTCTGGATCGGCATATTTATTTTCTTCCGGGAGCCAATACCATAAATTTTTGCCATAAATGGCCAATCTGGCATTTGTTAAGAATGTATTGTCCAATAGCTTTGGAGATATATTATAACTCAACTCTACTTCTCTTAACTTTATAAAACTTGCATCAATTAATTGTGTGGATACTGGAGCATCAAAGTCAGTATAATAATTTTGTTCATCTATGGCAACAGTATTTTCTGAGAATGTGCCATCCCCATTGTCTACTACTGAATTTGGAAAGATAAAAGATTCTCTATTGTAAATGGTTGTATTAACTGTCGTACCATTAAATTCGCCAAAGTATTTAGATTGAGAGGCGAATAATCCTCCTTCTTTCATGTCAAATAGTACTCTTAATCCAATACCTTTATAATTCACGTTAGTACCGAAACTTAATAAATAGTCAGGTTGGTAATTACCTAAAAACTGATCTTCCTCTGAATATACTGGATAACCGGTATTTGCATCAACAATAACTTGTCCTTGATCATTATACTTAAAATCGTTGCCTTTGAAAGTACCAAAAGGCAAACCTTCTTTTGCAACAATTGCAACCGTAGTACCTGCGGCAAATCCGAAAGTACCAATATTAAGTTCATCTAAATCATCTGTAATTTTAATAACCTTGTTATCATTTTTGGAGTAGGTACCGAATAGTTCAAAATCCAATCCTTCAACTACACCGTTAAGCGGCTTCAAACTTAAAGTGAGTTCATGCCCTTTGTTTTCCATTCTACCAATGTTAACCGCTGTTTGGGTAAAACCAGTGGATCTAGGAAGGCCAATAGTAACGATTTGATCATCATGATTTGAGTGGTAATACGTATACGATACGTTCAATTTATTCTTAAAGAAACTAAGATCGGCACCAACCTCATAAGTAGTGGTCAGTTCAGGTTTAAGCGAAGGGTTTCCTATAAAATTTCCCAATGTAAAACCAGGAGTACTTCCAATAGGGAAGAATAAGGAGAAATCGCCCAAATTTTGAATCTCTGGGTTTCCTTGAAAAGTAGAATTTAACAAATACAGTCCAGCATCTTTACCTGAAGTACCATAACTTCCTCTAAGTTTACCATAATTTAAAACATCATTTTTAATTTTGAAAAGATCGGTAAATATGATAGAAGCACCAACAGCACCATACAAGAAAGAATTGCTCTCGGTGGGCAGTGTTGAAGACCAGTCGTTTCTTGCTGATACCTCCAAAAATGCCGCATTTTTATAACCAAGTGTAGCATTACCTAAAACGCCATATATTCTATATTTACTTTCAAAATTGGCGGAGGTAGGTGATTGCACACTGTTTGATAAGTTATAAATACCATCAACTACCAAGCCACCTACAGTATTGCCCGTTAAAGATCGGGTCTGTCTTTGAAAAAAATTGTAGCCTGCGGAAGCAGTAAGGTTAAAATCTTCGTTTAATTCCTTGTTATAGTTTGCTAAAACAGTGGCATCTAAATTTAATACTCTATTATTGAAACTAGTATAATCTCCTAATGAACTATATCTACCATCACGTGATGAAAGCTGTAAATCATTTGTCCATATCAGTTGTGGTTCTGGATCAAAAGCAGGTGTAAATACATCTGTTTGAGTAGTAACAAGATTTCCTCCAAAACGTCCATTCAATGAAAGCCCCTTAAAAAGTTCATAGTTCAAAGAGGCGTTTGCAAGGACGTTATCGATATTCGCCTCGTTACCATACTCATTTAAAATAAAATAAGGGTTTACAGATGAATATGATCCCCAATAACCATCAATATCATGAAACGGACTGGTATAATCTCTTAATTCATTGAATGGTATATTATTAGGTGATTGCAGAACCATTGCATAAGCGTTGTTTCCTTCAAATGCTCGCGATCCTTCTTGTGCAGTATTTTGTCTTACATTGGCATAACTAACTTTAAAATCCGATTGTAATTTATCACTTAATTTTGCTGATGCATTGAACGTAAGGTTATTCCTTTTATAAAATGTATTGTCAAGCGTACCAGTTTGATCAGTATTACCAAAAGAGCCAAAATAGGTAAAACCATCAGTTGCTCCCGATACACTAACACTATTATTAAAAGTATATCCTGTATTGAAAAAATCTTTGACTTGATTCCTAACGGCACTATAGGGTCTGGTCAGGGCCTCTAGAGAACCATCTCCGTCTGAATCGATTGGGCTAGTCCAAGGTCTCACAACCCCATCAAACGCAGGTCCCCATGCCCAGTTCTCACCAGAATCTAAACCTGAATTATCAAACCCTTGCCCAAACTTATTTTGACGCTGTATAAGAACAATGGCACTCTCAGCGGAAGTCGAGCTATTAATATTAACCTTCATCTTACTGCCTTTACCTTTTTTCGTGGTAACTAAAAGAACCCCAGATGCACCACGGGATCCGTATAGCGAAGTTGCCGAAGGTCCTTTGAGTATTGTGATGGATTCAATATCGTCAGGATTAATGTCATTGAATCTATTCCCAAAATCCGCATATCCAGTTGTTGAAGCGCCTGCTCCACCGCTTGTAGCAGCATTATCAATCGCAATACCGTCAACAACAATAAGAGCGTTGTTATTTCCTGTAAGAGAACCTTCACCTCTTAATACAATCCTTGTCGAAGCACCCACTGACCCGGACCCAGTCGATAATTTTACTCCGGCAGTTTTACCTCTTAATGCTTCTAATGCATTTTTACTTGGTGTTGACAATATGTCCTCTGACTTTAAGGTTTGATTGGCATAGACAACCTCTCTAGAATTTCGATTAGTATTACCAAGTGCAGTCACAACAACTTCATCTAGAACTGCTGTGTCTTCTTCCATAGTAACATTGAGTGTATTGGAAGCACCAACGGTTACCTCCTTGGCTGTAAGGCCCAGATAAGAAAAAGATAAAACATCCCCTGAACTAGCATTTAACGAATAGTTTCCGTCAAAATCGGTTTGTGTTCCAGTAGTTGTTCCTTTTACCAAAATGTTAACTCCAGGTAACGGTAAACCAGATACATCTGACACTTTTCCTGAAATTGTTTTTTGTTGCGCAAACGTTAATTGCACAACAAACGCTAGCAATAGCGTTAGAATTCCACTAAACTTTGTTTTCATATTTAAATTAATTTGAATTAGCCTGCCTCAAAAGTCATAATAAAAAGTTAATAAAACAATAATATTGACTTAAAATTTCAAAAATATGACTTTTTTTTCTGCTAAAATCTGGCTGTCAGGCTTAAATGAATCTTTGAATCAGAGAATTTAAATTTTTGGTTTTCATTTTTTCCGTTGGAATAATTGAGTTTGAACAATCCGGATTTCGTTAATAATCCAAATCCAAATCCGAATCCAAAGAGTTTTCCCTTGGTGTCAATAAGCTCATTTTCAAAATAAGCGCCATCCAACACAGAGTGGATATAAAAGGTTGTACTTATTTCATAACGATATTCTGTGTTGAAGACTATATAAGAGTTGGCTGTGAGGCTGTTTTCTTCAAAGCCCCTTATTGAATTGATGCCTCCAAAGCGAAACAATTCATTTTCAAAAAAATTATCTGAAATCAGGGATGCTCCAGTTGCACGCATAAAGAAGCTGTTCTTATCGTTCAGGTTGAAAATTTTAACGGTGTTAAGGTTGATTTTTGTCTGAGGTGTCCTTAAATCTTCAAAAAATCTGTTTCCTATCCCGGTAGAAATGTCTAATTGAAAGTTGACTGGGAACAATTGGTCATAACGCTGCGTTTTGATATACAGATAATCCAAACTATAAAATACAGATTTATAATCGTCAACAAACAAACTGGTTGTTTCCAGCAAATTGGTGGAGTTAATAGAATTGACACTAAATGACACAAGGTTTTTTGGATTGATTTGAAAATTTAGTTTTGCAGTTTGGGCGACCGTGACAAACGTTGAATCTTTTTTAAAAATGTTCAATCCCAGTTCTGTGCCTATAGGAGAACCCAATAGATAAGGTAGCCTGGCATTCACATCAAAGGTTTTCTGTTCACTTTCGTCGCTCTTGTAAAGTAGTCGAAACGATTCGCCATAATTCAAATTATTGATAAGGTTTAGGTTCAGGAAGCCGTTGAATTCAACCTTGTTTGTTTCGGCATTGGTTCCAAACCCCAAAAAACCATCAAAGGTATTGCTTTTCTGTTTTTCTACATATATATATAGGAGTGTAGAATCTTTGGTGAACAAAACTTCAGGCTCCTTAATTTGACTTGCAAATGACAGATCTTCCAACTGCGAAGTCTTGTTTTTAATGGTATTCAACTGGAAAGGTTGACTTGTGTTCAACTTCAAATACCGTTTGACAAATGACTTGGGGAATTTTTCGTAGCCTTTTATGATTATGGAATCAATGGTTCTTTGCTGTTTTTGTTCAGAAACAATTAAATCCGCAAATAGGTCGTTGCTTTGTGTTTTATTGATATTGGAAAGTTGCAATGTCGAAAATGGATCACCTTGATCGGAAAGTTCAGAATTCAGAAGTTGGAGAGTTGCTTCGAGCGCGGTGATTTCAATCTCAAAATAATTTTCCTCGACATCAGAGGAGACCATTTTTAAAACATTTTTATTTATTGAATTGTCAAAGTAAATGCGGATGGTTTTGTAAAGTTTCTTTAAATGATACGTTGCAAAAAAGGAAGTATCATTCTGTTTTATTAAACCGATAAGTTCATTTTCAATATAGCCTAAATTTGTCAGTCGTTTTTTGAAAAGGTCAACCTCTTTTTGAAGCGAGGAAAAATCAGTGAAGGTTTTCTTATAGGACAGAGAGTCGATAATTTTCGTTTCTTTTATGTTACTGCCTTCCACCAATAAATTGAGGGACTGGGAATAGATGTTTACTGAAGACATCCACCAGAAAAATAAAAAGAAACCGACCGTTTTTAGGGGCATAAATACACTAATGAGTTTCAAAGCTAACGCAATTTACTTGCCTAAAATATGTACAATGTTAAATAATTGAATAAACTTTTGAAATTTAATCATATTCCATTTGAAAAACTGAAATTAATTTCTACCTTTGCAGCCCTCTAAATTGAGGATTTAAACAAAATTATATAGAAATATATGCCAACAATTTCACAATTAGTACGAATAGGAAGAACCAAAATAACCAAGAAGAGTAAATCGGTTGCTTTAGATTCGTGTCCA